>NZ_JASMRK010000013.1:0-92115 GCF_041431295.1 Psychrobacter sp. Arc9
TGGATGGAAAATGACTTATCTAAATTGTTTTATGATATTCATCCAAAACATAACTCTTTTGTAGTGCAGTGACTATAATACAATTTCTGTAAACTTGCTATATAGCTCAGTAAGAGTAGAAGGAATTTCCTTTGGATCATGACTTAATATTTGACCTAACAATATTGCAGTCATAGGTGTTTTTGGCAACATATTGAAGAGTTGTAAATTAGATATATCTGATCTTACATTTTTTCCAGGCTTATAATAAGACTGAACAATAGCCATTATTTGATTGTTTTGTAAAGGACAAATCTTGTACAAATCGAAATATTTATCTAAAAACACATCAAACTCATAATCTTCTATCTCTCTTGTTGTCAAGATAAATTTAAAACTTTGGTATTTTTTTATTATTTCATATAAGCCAATGATAAATTCTTTTCTTTCATCAACCTCTAAGTAATACTCATCAAATCCATCTAAAAAAACTATTAAATTAGGATTTTCTATATCACTTTCTATTCTATCCAATACGCTCGTTATATCGTTATCTAAATTTTTTACTAAATCATTTTGATAGTCAGAGAACTCAATTATTACTGGTATACATTCAGTCTTAGATTCTTTAAAGTCTTCAATAGACTTCAAAACATGATTAGCTACCAAAGCTGACTTACCAGACCCCATCCCTCCTTCTAGAAGGATAAGGTTAGAAATATCCAAAGCTTTACTAAGTGAGTTTACCTTTCTGAGATTAGATAATTTTATTTGCTGATTGTTTATCTCTTTCCTTTTTATCCTTATATCTACGTACTCAGTTGTAGACTGGTACCCTTGAGAGTTACCAATGAGAAGTTTTTCACACTTTTCATTCAAGTCATCGAAATAAAGATTCAATAACACTCTTGAGTCTTTCCAATATTCATCATAATACTTATTTATTAGAGGAACTAATTCTGTTTTACTTATAAAATTAATAGCATTACCTTTGAACTTTGCATGGACAACTTTTTTCGCTTGATTGCTAATAGTTCCATTAGTAACTACTACTATTTTATTTATTAATATTTCTTTTAAACCATTGTTTACATATCTGGGAACAACAAAACATTCTTCTATTTGTCGCGAGATTTCTGGCAAATCTTTTTGTGTTATTTTTCCAACTTTTACTACAACCCCTGTATATTCCTCATCTCCAAAATTTCCTACAGATTCTAAAACAAAATCTGCACCAAATTCCTGATTGCCTTGCGTATAGTCTACTTTAGTGAAGGATTCCATTCTAGTAAATAACTCACGTAGAACAGGGTGAAAATCTTGCACTTCCCTTACTATATCATTTTCCAGTTTTTTAGATTTCTCTTCATAATTCATATTTTCACCTTTTAAGTGTTTGATAATTTTTAAAACTATAACTATCTATGGTCTAAAACTTACATTCTGAGGAAATACTTCATATATTATCTGACAATACTTTTCCTTCCTTATAGTCTAATCCAAATAAAACCGATACAATATTTATAACAATCTTAATTAATGAAATAAACAATGACTTATTCAATAGACTATCGCAAACAGGTACTTTCTAGCATCGCTGATGGCATGACCATACGAGAAGCTGCGCTGTTTTATGGACTTAGCACCAGCACCATTCACAGCTGGCAGCAGAACCTAACTCCTAAAACAACCAGAAATAAAGCACCAACTAAAATACCTGATGACGCATTGATTGAAGACGTAAAAACATATCCAGATGATTATAACTATGAAAGAGCTCGTCGCTTGAACTGTAGTAAGACTGGCATCTTTAATGCTTTAAAGCGTCTTGGTATCAGTCAAAAAAAAGACCTTAGAACATCCAAAAGCGTGTCCGATAAAAAGAGCGGTATTCCAGAATAAGCTTGATAGCTTTACGCAGCAAGGCTACCCCATTGTCTATATATACGCGCGCGGCTTTGAGGCTGAAACCATTCGTTCTCATGGCTATGCACCGATTGGTACACCCTGTATCGATAGCTACAACTGGCAAGCAAAAAAGCGAACCAACGTCATCGGAGCTCTCTATGAAAACATGCTTTTTGCGCTTGATTACTTTGAGCAGAACATCAATGGCACCATATTCTACGACTGGTGCAAACACACTTTAATTCCAAGTCTCAAGACTAAATGCGTGATTGTCATGGATAACGCTCGGTTTCATAAAAGCAAACGTATTCAAAAGCTACTCAACAGACATGGCCATCGTATTCTTTGGCTACCACCGTACAGCCCTGATCTAAACCCTATCGAGAAGAAGTGGGCACAGGCTAAGTTTCTACGCCAAGGGTGGATGGAGAATAATCTACCTAAACTATTTTATGATATGGGCTGTATCGATTTTATAAAGACTTAACTATACTAAGGTATAATCATATTTACCACAAAAAATAAAATATTATAGATAATAGCACACAAATATTTAGTAAAATGGTGGTGCAAAAGATAAGTTAGAGAACTAACCAGTAGGCAATAAAAAACGCCATCACAATTGTGACAGCGCTATTTGTTAGTACAGATATCTAAGTGTGAGTTACAACGCTTTCAACTGCTCCATCTGCCCCGCCATAGTCTTAATCTGACCTTCTAACTCAGCCAGTTTCGTCGTCTCAGCATCGACTACTTCGGCTGGCGCTTTACTGACAAAGCCTTCATTACCGAGCTTACGCGCGATACCGTCGGCTTGCTTTTGTAGCTTTTCATGCGCCTTGCCCAGACGTGCCAGCTCAGCCGTAGGATCGATTAGCCCTTTCATCGGTACGAGTACCCGTAGCTGACCGACCATGCTTGATGACGATAGTGGAATCTTCTGATCAGAGCCGTCACCACTATTTATAATCTCTAGGCTCTCGACTTTGGCAAGCGCTTTGAACTGGTTTTTGATACGGGATAGACGCGCATCTTCGTCGCTAGAGACGTTTTGTAGTAGCACTGGCAGACGTACCGCGTTACCCAGTTTCATCTCACCACGGATGTTACGGACGCTCGCGATGAGCTCCTGTAGCCACGCCATATCCGCCTCTGTCTGCTCACTGATTTGGCTGTCATCGGTCTGTGGATAGTCAGCGACCACGATGCTGTCAGTGTTTTTACGACCCAGTAGCGGCGCGATGGTCTGCCAGATCTGCTCAGTCAGATACGGCATGATTGGATGGGTGAAACGTAGCGCCGTCTCTAGTACGTGCAGTAGCACATAGCGGATTTGCGCTTTACGCTCGTCAGACACCGAGTCATCATTTAGGCTGGCTTTGGCAAGCTCAACGTACCAATCACAGTACTCATTCCAGATGAACTCATAGATATCTTGGCTGACCATATCGAGACGATACTGAGCAAAATGCTGATGAATGTCTTTGACGCTTGAGTTCAGACGACTCATGATCCACTTCTCTGGTAATTCCCAAACGTCAGGGTTCGCCGTTTGGTCGATAGGCTTGGCATTGCTGTCACCATCGACACAGTTCATGAGTACAAAACGGCTGGCGTTCCAGATTTTATTACAGAAGTTACGATAGCCCTCGACACGCTTTAGATCAAAGTTGATATCGCGACCCGTACTGGCTAATGAGGTAAAGGTAAAGCGCAACGCATCGGTACCATAAGCTGGGATGCCTTCTGGGAACTCTTTACGCGTTTGCTTCTCAATCTTGGCCGCATCTTTTGGATTCATCATATTGCTGGTGCGTTTTTCGACCAGCGCTTCTAGCTCAATACCGTCGATGAGATCAATCGGATCTAAGACGTTACCTTTTGATTTTGACATTTTTTGACCATTGCCATCACGTACCAGACCATGCACATAGACGGTCTTAAACGGTACTTGCGGCGTGCCATCTTCGTTTTTCACGAAGTGCATGGTCATCATGATCATGCGGGCAACCCAAAAGAAGATAATGTCAAAACCTGTCACGAGCACGCTGGTTGGATGGAAGGTGTCCATCACGCGTGGATCAGCGTTGACGTCTGCCCAGTCAAGCGTACTGAACGTCCATAGACCTGAGCTGAACCACGTATCGAGCACGTCATCATCTTGGCGCAGTTTTACATCGTCACTTAGGTTGTATTTGCTACGCACTTCGGCCTCATCACGGGCGACATAAATCTCACCTGTCGCATCGTCATACCATGCAGGGATACGATGACCCCACCACAGCTGGCGACTGATGCACCAGTCTTGTAGATCAGTCATCCACGCCATATACATGTTTTTGTACTGTGCAGGGACGAACTCAATGCTGCCGTCTTCTACGGCGTCAATCGCAGGCTTGGCCAGCTCTTTAACAGCGACATACCACTGATCGGTCAACCACGGCTCAACGATCGTACCGCCACGCTCAGCACGTGGTGCTTTTAGCGCGTAGTCCTCGATATCTTCTAGCCAGCCTTGCTCGCCTGCTTGCTCTACAAGGAATTTACGCGCGGCAAAACGCTCAAGTCCTGCATATTCGCTCGGTGTGGTCTCAAGCTCTGGCTCACGCGTCTGCAGATCAGGATAAACTTCCATCGCTGGTAGGATATTGGCGCGCTCATCAAGGATGTTAATCAATGGCAAGCTATGACGACGACCTAGCTCATAATCGTTAAAATCATGCGCTGGAGTGATTTTGACACAACCTGTACCGAAGTCTTTTTCGACATAGTCATCAGCGACGATAGGCACAACGCGACCCGTAATTGGCAAGGTAATAGTTTTGCCAACTAAGTGCGCGTAACGCTCATCACTAGGATTGACGGCAACAGCGGTATCACCAAGGAGTGTTTCAGGACGCGTGGTTGCTACTACTAAATAGTTTTTACCATCTTGAGTCTTTAAGTCTTTATCTGTGAAATGATAGCGGAAATGCCACAGGCTGCCTTTTTCGTCGTGGTTTTCGACTTCTAGGTCAGACAGCGCAGTTTGGAATTTTGGATCCCAGTTCACCAAACGCTTACCACGATAAATCAAACCATCATCAAACAGGCGTACGAACACTTCTTTTACCGCGTTAGACAGACCATCATCCATGGTAAAGCGCTCACGTGACCAGTCAACCGAGCTGCCCAAACGGCGAATTTGACTAGTGATATTGCCACCTGACTCTTCTTTCCATTCCCATACTTTATCGATGAAATCTGCACGCGTCATATCACGGCGCTTGATACCTTGCGCTTCCAGACGACGCTCAACAACCATCTGGGTGGCGATACCCGCATGATCCGTACCTGGTTGCCACAACGTATTGTCGCCATCCATACGGTGATAACGGGTGAGCGCATCCATAATAGCGTTGTTAAAACCGTGACCCATGTGTAGCGAGCCCGTGACGTTTGGCGGTGGCAGCGCAATAGAAAACGACTCGTCTTTGTCAAAAGTCGGCTGAAAATAGCCGCTTTCTTCCCAGCCTTGGTACATACCTGCTTCAACTTCCGCAGGATTATAGGCGCTCTCTAATTGGCTTAGCGCCGCTTGGATCGACTGGGTCAGATTGGTTTTCGCATTGCTATCAATGCTGGTATCGGTATTAGGATTGCTCATAATAGGGTTATCTTATTGTTGATAATGAATGTGGTCAAAATGAGATAGCGCACAACGCTATAAAAACAGGAAAAATAGTTGATAGTGTGATTTTAACGCAGATAGGCAGATTTTGTTAGATGGTAAGACAATTTATAAAGCCTGAAGGCGATTTATTACCTAAATTGTTAATCAATTAACAACAGCAATCCGAAGAATGGGAAATATAATAGAGATTACTTATGCAGCAAAATCATTAGCCTATAACCAGCGAGCCAACCGTGTCCCAAGATACCGAGCATGACCATGATTCTCAGGCTAATCTATCAAACAATGAGCGTGTGAATACGAGCACCACCTCTCCTATACCTGAAGGTAACGATACGCTAGAAAAAAGTAGCAGCCCTTCCAAAGACGATGAGGTAAATAAGGACGTAGACGACACTACAGACAGTCATGCAAACGAAATTTCAGATAGTGACGCAGACGAACCTATCAAAGCCACCGAAGATCTGGATAATGATGACCTACCAGAAGAAATCAGCGACGAAGACAAAGAAACCATCAAAAAGGTCGCCAGTGATGACAATCTAAGCCAAGCGAAAAGCTACGCCAGTATCTTAGTCGAGCAAGTTATCCACGCAAAAGAAACCTTTGAGCGTTCACTTGGCTCGCTATTTACCAGCGCCTTTACAGCTGGTCTAGAGATTGGCATCAGCTTTTTTATGATTTTATCAGCGTTTGCCCTACTTAATGACGTGATACCAAGTCGCTATGCCATGGTACTGTCGTCACTGCTGTATCCGATCGGCTTTATTATCGTGGTGATTGGTCAGTCGTTATTATTCACCGAGCAGACTTCCCTCTTGAGCTTACCTGTCTTAAATAAGATTGAGCCGCTGCACAAACTCCTGCGGCTATGGGGCATTGTCATCGCGGGTAATATCGTTGGCGGCTGTCTATTTGCAGCGTTAATGGTTGGTCTGGGGCTACATATGCATCTGTTTACAGACCATGCCATCGATGTTTATGCCGAGCATATCTTAGGTTTTGAATGGTGGGTTATCTTTGGCAGCGCAGTGTTGGCAGGCTGGATGATGGGCGTGGCTGCATGGCTAGTAACCTCTGCACGAGATACGCTTAGCCGTATCGTACTGGTGACGATTATCACTGGTAGTATTGGGTTTTTAGGTTTGCATCATAGTATTGTGGGTAATATTGAGGTATTTTCAGCGCTGCTATATGGCAATACCGTCAGTCTCTGGCGCTACTTGGTATTTTTAGTCGTGGTACTGGTGGGTAATACGGTGGGCGGTGTGGTATTCGTCGCGGTACTCAAAAACCGTACATTCTTGTTTGAAATTGAAAAAGTCAAAGAGCAAGCTGCCGAGGCAAGAGCGAAAATGGACAGACGAAGATTCTAGACTTGAGCTAAACTGGTTTGAGCTAAACTGGTTTGAGTTAAACTGATTTGAGTTAAAACGAGCACTAAACACAAAAGCCCATAACCTGCTTCATTATACAAAGCGGATTATGGGCTTAATTTATTGCACCATACATTGTTGATTTTTGCCAAGTATTGTCTCAACTGGCGCAACAGTGCGTTACTACGGTTATTTTAAACCTCTTACATTCTACGTGCTGCCAATACACTGTTTTCTATCTCGGTTCTTTTGGCTTTATTATGCTGGGTAGTAAATACTCTGACCATGATACCAGCGGTCAAGAACATGATTAGCGTATAAATGGCTGGCGTCATCGACATCTTATAGTTAGCCAATAGCGTCAGTGCCATAAACATTGAAAGCGTACTGTTTTGTAGGCCGACTTCCATAGTAATCGAGCGTCTTTGTGCAGGATTTAGACCGAACCATTTACTGGTGTAATAACCAAGCGCCATCGTCGATACGTTCAATATCAATGCCACAGGGCCAGTAGCGATTAACGCTTCAACGATAATGTCTCGTTGCACATAACTTAAGAAAAGTACCAAGAAGCTCAAAAATATCACGCCAAAACGAGACACCATTACCTGTCCCTTATCTGCCGCGTTAGGCACATAGCGTTTGATCAACATACCAATACTGACGGGTAAGATAGTCAGAGCAATTAGGCTGATCATGGTCTTGACCACTGGTAACTGAAACTCACTACCCGCACCCATGAAATATACGAGCGAAAAACTAAGGACGATAGGAATGGTAAATACGGTAATGACACTGGCAATAGCGGTCATGGTGACCGAAAGTGCGACGTCACCTTTGGCTAAATAGGTAAATAGATTCGATGTCGTGCCACCAGGACACAGTACTAGCAACATAACCCCAACGGCATACTCTGGCTCGAGAGACATGGTGGTTGCCAAAGCAAAACCTACGAGCGGTAAAAATATTAGCTGATTGGTCAAGCCTATGGCGACTGCTTTAGGGTATTTGACGACTCTCTTAAAATCATTGGTAACTAAGGACAATCCCATCCCCATCATAATCAAAAAGATACTAATGGGAATGACTTTTGCATTTATAAACGTGACTAACTCAACACCTTCCATAACTACATCCTTGTAGATAGAGCCCTTACACGGGCAGGTTTATGACAACCTCGTCATGCTCAATCAGCCAATCCTGCTGATATCTTGGGTAAAAGCCACCGACGTTGTCAGCTCTTTATATGAAACTTTTCCATACAGTCGTATTTTTTAAACCGACAATTTTTGATAAAACTGGTTACTACGAACCGAAATAATAACGGAACGGCAAAATTCAGTATATCGTTGTAAAAGTGTATGGTTTTGATTTTTCTGACTACTTGTCAGTCAATTATAGGTTTTTACACTTGATAAAAAATTAGAAATGATTTAGGCGGGGATTTTGTGATTTACAGCAGATGTGGGTTTAATATGGTCAATACTAATCACTGCCGTACCGTAGGCAATGGCTTCGACCATACTGCCTAATTGGTTGACATTGGTTACCTCAAGACGTAACCCGTAGATATGCGTGTAGCCTTTGGCTTTTGCCTCAGTCCGCATACGAACGATGGCTTCACGGCGCGCACGATCTAGCAAAGTCTCATAGGTGGTTAAATTTTTGCCAAAGACACTTAGTACACGAGCGATAATCATTTTGAAATAATCTTGAGCGATGACGACACTACCAAGCACTAGCTCGCCTTCACTGCCCGCTGCTAACTTGGGACGATATAGACGTTCGCTTGAGACAGTGATATCGCCCAATGCTTGCTCTGCTACTGTTAGCTGTGCCAAATGCTGACGCTCATGGCGTGACCCGAAGAACCAGCCAGCTGCGAATAAGAAGACAAACGGCCCATAGTTGATGAGCATTTGCGTGAGTGAATCATTCATAGCACGTTTCTCATCATAAAAAGCATCGGTGCTTTTAGCATTATAGTTTTTAGCATTGTAGCTTTTAGTATTATAGGACTAACCAAAAGGGTTGAAACGCGGTAAGTCATCAGGTGCGACTTGGGTCTGAGTACTCAAATTTTGACTAGAATGGTTGTAACCATCGCTTGGCGGGTTTTGATACTGCTGCTGTGATATCGGCGCAACTTTAACCGCCGTACCATAGACAAACAGCTCTGAGGCACCTTGGGCGATGCTAGAAGTCGAAAAACGTAGACCAACCACCGCATCAGCACCTAGTGCCTCTGCTTTGACAATCATGCGATCGATTGCTTCTTGGCGTGACTCTTCTAATAGCTCGGTATAAGCCGTCAGCTCACCGCCAACGATGTTTTTTAACCCAGCAAACAAGTCTTTACCGACGTGCTTTGAACGCACGGTACTACCGTACACCACGTCTAGGCGCTCGGTAATTTGATAGTTAGGTAAGTGTTCAAGGTTAGAGAGTTGCACAGTCATAGGATGACCTTATCGGTGACTTATAAAACGTATAGTAAATCAAAGCGCTGCGATACAGCATAGACAAGATAGAAACAGCACCGTTAGAAGCGCTGCTTCTAAGCTTTATTAATCGTTGGTATGGAACAATAAGAACAGCTCAGTTAAATTGCCTTCGATGCTATTGGCCATCTGTACCATTTTGTCTTCGTCTTTACGCATCTCAGATAGCTCTGGATCTTCATCATCGATACCGCTTAGTACGATCATTGGCAAAGTCAATACCGCGACGTCTTCTGCCGTTTCTTGATCTTCAAACCAGTCACTTGCTTCATCACCATACATGGCATCGACAAAACCGATTGACCAAGCAACGATGTCTGACTCGTCAGAGAAATCAACCGCCACTTCTTCGTTACCAGCATCTTCACCAAATGGTAATTCGATCGGCGTCTCGTTTTTTAGCTCAGCCATGATCGAATCGCGCCAGCGTTTGATGCCATCGATGACATTTTCTGGAATCTCACTTACGTGACCTTCGAACAGGGCATCCATCCAGTTAGGCAATGGACGACCGATAACCGTCGCTGTCAAAAAACCATGCGCTGCGACACTATCTAGCACGAACTGGCTTTCTTGATTGTCCAAATAGTCTAGTAATTCATCAAAACTTAGTTGGTTACTCATAATTTGGTTTTCCTTAGCAGATAGATGTCATCAATCGCAGTGGGCGATCGGTTAAATAAAAGAGGACGAGTACTTCAGTAGAGACTAAAGGCTGCTTAATTAATCAAACTCAAGCAACCTCTATCGGGTAAGTATTATCGAGATGAACTGGTTGCGATCAAGCCTAGAAAAGTAGCAAACAGAAGGCAACCAACTTGACTGGTTAAATGATTTTAGTCATTAAAATAGCCACTATCATAAAAGTAGCTACTAAAGCACTTTAGTCCACTGAAACGACTGATGCCGACAAATTAAAAATCGTCATCATCCCAATCGTCACCGTCTTCATCGAAGTTGTCTATGTCGTCTAGGTCGTCTTTTAACTCTTTAGCCAAACGCTTTTCTTCTAGCAAATTATCGATTAGCCGACGTTTTTCAAGACTACTTAAACGTGTACGTACGCTCGTCTCAGCTTCTTCAACCATCTTTGCATCATCATCGTCGACAAAATCATCATCAAAATCGTCGTCAATATCAGCGTCACTCATGACAAACTCCTATCATTTTTAGGCAAGGGTATTAAGAATACATCAATATATATATGCCTTATAAAGTCTCTATTGAATGTTGTCAATCCTTTTTCGCAATATGGTACATTTCAACTCTACGATTAAGATAGTCCAGTAGGCTATATAACAGACAATTGTAATATAAATGACCAAATACAGTCGGCATTAAATGTCTAGCTCACCCTCATCTTCAATCATTAGAACTGCGTTGCGCACATCGGCCAAACGCTGAATCAATGAGTCGTTAGCACCGTCAAATATCGCACACTCGCGCTCATAGACAGTGGTTGGGCGCATGATGTTATGTACTTGTACGTGATTACTGATTTGCTTGAGACCGGCATTTGGCAATAGTATCAATAGCTGCTCTTTTTTGCCGATACTCTGGAGCAAGTGAGTCATTGGCTCTGACTGCGCATCATCACTCACGCCCGCTTTCGCTGGCAAAGCAAAGCGCGACAGCTCAATGTGCTTGTCGTGGATAATTTTGTTGAGCATTAAATATAGCTTGGCAAGCATCACGCCTGCGAGCGCTACTTTTGCGTGGCTATTATCAGCCTTTAGTACCACACTTGCACCATTGTCTTCAAAGTGCGCTTCATTCATCGCACTCACGCCCAGTAGCAATGGTTGTCTTAGTAGCTCAGTCACGGCCTGATTGAGCAGCTGGGTGCAGAGTGCTAGATACGGAAGACGCTGCGCAGGTGCAAGGCGTTCAAGCATATTGAACTCATCATGGAATACGACTTGAACTTTGACGCTATCAACAGACCGTGTGGCAGACAGTTTAGACGTATGACTGGCAACTTGAGAAGCAACACCGTCTGTATCCGCTATTTCGCTACCTTCACCCGCACTCACTAGATTGTCAGTATCACTACCTGTTTCTTGGTTTTGCTGAGTTCTAAGGTACTCGTTCACTTCATTATGTACATTAAACTTGCGGGCATTAGTCACTTCGTCATCTGTGGTGTTTGCCGTATTATCAGTCGCTACTTGACTGTCTGCTAAATGAGACGCTGACTGACCCGTTGACTGGCGCTCAAGTTCACGGTCATAGCCGCGTTGATCGACTGGTCTATATTGGTCACGATACAGCTCTTGGATATCTCGACTCAATGCATTGATTTGCTCTTTGGTCGGACGAGCGAGGTAACCGTAAATCAACCACAGTAGTAAATGTAACAGCATGGTGCCGATAACAAACGGCCATTGCATGGCGATAATTTCGCCTTTGCTAACGTCTTTTAGAGTCAGTGCAACGCTACCGATGACTGCATCGCCATTGGTAGCGATTTGACGAATGGTGTCGCCTTGCTGCATCGGCGCATTGCCTACTGGCACCAAGATATCATCGTTGTTGTCCTTAATCAGTATCCGTGTGACGTCTTGCTCGCTGGTATAGCGGTTGGCAATAACGCTTAAGCTCACACGGTCTTTGTTTTCTAAAGACAACCTTGCTTCATCAATCAGCTGGGCGACCATCTGCTCGCCTTTTAACGCACGACTATTGCTAAGCTGTTGGTCAGTACTAATGACCAATAACAGCGTCTGCAAACAAAAACTAACCAGAAGAATAATGGCAAACAACCCTTGCCGCGGCGCTAAATACGTCATGATATGTTAAACTTTTTTGGAGAGAAGAAATTAAAAAACGAGGCTATTGCTCATTTTTTGGCTAATTTTTAAACAATTGTGATGTGCGCCAATGGTAGTGCGCACATATTGATAAAGCAGTACTGCTTATTAATGACTATCAACACCATCAATTTTGCCTTGCTATCTTTTGCGAATGCATCGTTAGTAAGAAAGCATCGTCAATCAACAGTCAGCTTATCTCATCTACTATATCACCATAATAACCCTTATAGCGTGAGCGCTTTATAAATTTATCATAATAACTTTATTGCATTTTCTATGGCTTCTTACGCCATAAAATCTGTTTTTTAGCATCATTGTTACTTTGCGCGTCATCTATAGGCGCTGCCCAGTAAAACTGTTATTATTCCTAATCTTATATGAGCATACAAGGGACAATTGAGCCATGCCAAAAAATACATCTTATTCGTTACCAAAAGACAGCAAAGCATGGCAACAAGCCGTTGATTCTATTGCGGCATTATTACCCGAAGATACCAATTTGCAAGACTTTGATGCGCTACAGTCGCTACCTGTTTTTGCGCTCATCGTAGTACTGCCGACTCAAGTATCTGCGTTAGATATTCATCAGTACGTTCAGTCGTGGGTCGATGAACAGCCAAGCTGGCATCTAGTAACGGTTGCCGAAGATACTGACGCTAGCTTCGTCAATATCACGGTATCTGATACAGAACCTACAGCGGCAGACGCACAGCGCCTACCCTTTACCCATACTCAGGTCTACCGTTATCTACTAGTACCAGTCACTGACACGCTGATGCACCCTGGCAAAAAAACCGCAGCCGCTCACATCATTGATGATCAGCTGACCACTCGCCTGCGTCGTGACCTAACTGAAGAATATAACAATACACGCAGTGCAGATAGCACAGGCAACATAAACGTCGTAGACTGTCATATCTTGTCTGTCGGTCATATGCTACGGACGCACAAACTTGCCTGCTTTGACATGGATTCGACCTTGATCGAGCAAGAAGTCATCGTAGAGCTAGCAAAAACGGCTGGGATTGGTGAAGAAGTTGAAGCCATTACTGAAGCAGCAATGCGCGGTGAGATTGATTTTGATGAATCGTTTGCTCAGCGTGTGGCCTTGCTAAAAGGCACTTCTATTGATGTGCTGGATGATATCTGTAGTCGCTTAACGTTATCGACTGGTGCACGCACGACGATCAGTGCGCTAAAAGCATTGGGTTATCATACGGTGCTAGTATCAGGCGGCTTTACTTATTTTGCCCGTTATATCGCGGAGCAGCTGGGTATCGATGAAGTGCATGCCAATGCTCTAGATATCGAGGAAGGTGAAGTGACTGGTCATGTACAGTGGCCCATTGTCAATGGTGCCAAAAAAGCTGCTATCGTTGAGCATACCGCTGAGCGCTTAGGCATTGAGATGTCACAAGTGGTCTGTGTCGGTGACGGTGCTAATGACTTACCGATGATGGCATTGGCCGATCTGGGTGTGGCCTATCATGCCAAACCAATCGTTCAAGCACGTGCTGATGCAGCTATCAACGTGACAGGGCTTGAAGGTACTTTGTACGCTCTTGGCTATCCTGCACTGGCGCCTACTGAGTAATTACAGGACGCTTTATGCCATTTCATAAGCTAGGTTAATGTTTTGTCATTAATCTGGCTTTTATGCTTTAGGGCGTGGCTTAAACAAGAAAAGTAGCGTAGATAGTACCGATATATTAACTAGCCATTTGACGATATCTGGTAAAATTTGGCCATTTTTAGTTCAGTTAAACGACTATCAAATGCATTAAAGACATGCCTTAGTACGTGATGATAATTAATAAAATCTGCTATGCAGACTGATGTTTAGCTAACGCTTATTTTAGTTATTACTCATTTTTAGATGCTACTTATTTTTAGCTAATGCTTACTTTCAAATAACACTTATTTTTAGATGATAGAGGAATGCTCATGACGGCACCACAATTTCCACGGCCAACTCAGCCGTCAGCGCCAACGCCACTAGAACAAGATACGGTACCTATACGTACTGATAGCCCTAAGCAGCTGGTAGGTATCTATGTCAAAGGTATGGCCATGGGCGCAGCTGATATCGTACCTGGCGTCTCTGGCGGCACTATTGCGCTGATTGCAGGGATTTACGAGCGCTTGATTAACGCACTTGGCAGTATCGGCCCCAATCTTTGGACGATATTTCGACAAGAAGGTGGCATCAAAGGATTCGCTGCGATTTGGCGACAAGTAGACGCGACATTTCTATTATGTTTGCTACTGGGTATTGCCACTAGCTTTGCGACCTTAGCTGGTATCATTAAGCATTTATTGGACAACCAACCTTTGCTTATTTGGTCGTTCTTTTTTGGATTGGTTGTCGCAACGGTATTTATCTTGCTTAGTGAGATTAAGCGATGGAATATAGGACGTGTCGCACTGTTTGCGACTGGGCTTATTGCCGCCGTAGTTATCAGTAGTATGCCATTGCTTACAACCACGCCCAGCTTGCCGTATCTGTTTTTTGCAGGGGCAATTGCTATTTGTGCCATGATCTTACCGGGTATATCAGGGTCGTTTATTTTGCTATTGCTAGGCGCTTACGATGCAGTATTAGAAGCAGTCGATACGATGAATCTGAGTGCCATTTTCACAGTCATTGCGGGTATGGCGACTGGGCTATTGCTATTCACGCGCGCACTTAAGTGGCTACTCTCGCATTATTACCAAGCTACTTTGGCATTGCTGACAGGCTTTATCGCAGGCTCTCTAATAAAAGTATGGCCATGGAAAGTAGATGCGCTAGGCTCGCTAAATACTGAAGCTGTCCATAATGTCATGCCATGGCAATACCCTACTGGCGCACAGTGGTCAACGACAGTAGGACTTATGCTACTCGGTGCTATCCTAGTTTCGTTATTATCGTGGTGGGGTAATCGTACCAATCGAGGCTAAGTATTTAGCAAACTGTCAATCCTGCTTTCTAGTTTGGCCTGGTTTGCTAGCTAATAAACGTCGTCCTAGACTAGAAAAACCATTTCCGTATTCCTCAAAATAAGCGCCTGACCTTACGGCGCTTAGCCTAAAACCTAGCCAACAAATATCGCAAAAACAAGCCAAAAACAAGCCAAAAACCAAACGTCAACGGTTGTCGCAAAGTCGCCTGCACCCTCTTCAGCTTTACTCAATAACCTCTCATAATAGTCTTATTGGAATTCACCTTATGAATAGCGAGATGAATGATGTTAATGACTATATTTTCTTTTATCGGTGTAGAGGCATGGAGCGGCGCGGCATGGCTGGGTTATGGACTCCTAGCCAGTTTAGTAGTGGTGCTCGCCTTGTCGTCATATCGTTGGCTACTGCTATATCTGTTTGGCGGTATGGCCTATTGGTTCACCGTTGAGTTGATTCAAAATATATTAGCCGGTCGTCCTATGTTGATGGAGCTATCATCATGGCATCGCTATATCATCGCTATGGGCATCAGTTGGTTACCGTTGGCAGCTTGGGTACTGTATCGGGCATTACGCTATGATGATGTGAGTCAGACCGTTAGCCAGCAACGTGAGCTAGAAGCCGCACGCTATATCGAACACACTCCTGTCTACGATGATAACTATCAGCCACGTTTCCGTTAAAACTGTCCTATTTATACCTCTGCTTGTCTATATCAATACCTTACTTACGTCAGTGACATCGAATGTTACAAGATACTTAACGCTCTCTACTTAACTCCTAAAGAGTTGACACCCTGTGATAGTTTATAATCCAGTTATATATTTGTCATAAAAACTGGTATAAAGTACGCTTTATTTTTATGCCTCATTTCTTTAGGAGTTCTGCTATGTTTACTGTTCCTGTATTAGATATCAAATCTGATCCATTAGATGCTTTATTGGCTGTTGTTGGCTATCGTTTGTCTATGTTAGCTGATAGCGATAACGAATACGTCAAAGCGTTGTTCGCTGATCGTCAAGTTACGATTGAGTTTGCTAGTACTGAGTCTGATATTGCCCGTTCTTTTAGCTTTGACAATGGACAATTCAGTCAACAAAGCGGCCATGCAAAAGAAGCCGATTTGACCATCACTTTCAAAGACTCTATGACTGGCGTTAGACTGCTAACCAAAGGTAGCTTGCCTGCCTTTATGACTGCTGTACAAGAAGGTAACTTGAGCATCGAAGGCGACTATAGCCTAATGATGTGGTTTAACAAACTTGCCAAGCATATCGTTCCAGCTATCCCAGAAGAGTGCAAACCATATATTCAAAAAGCCAAACCTTACGCTTATAAAGCCCAGAAATTTGCTGAGCATTGGGTTGGTATTGCTAAGCACAAACTTGGTAAATAAAAAGAATGGTGCACTGAGCGGTAGTCATTGGTAGAATGGATGATATAGAACTAGATAGCCAAACGTATAGTTACTATTTATGTGCGCTACTGTGACAATTATACATACTGTCTAGCAGTGTTCTGATTTTCTAAAAAGGTTGCGGTATACTATACGGCAACCTTTTTTGTTACCTTATAAATGACAATAGATAAAAACATTGGTTTTATTTAATAACATTTAATTCTTATAAAAGGACTTACCTTATGGCAGGATTGCTTAGCATCTCCGAACCTGACGCCACCCAGCCAACTGATCTAGCCACTCAGCCAGATGCGACCAACAGTGATTTTTTGGCCAATCTAGCCACAGACGCGACTCAAACTGATAGTAAAGTTGCCACCACGTATAGCCGTGAAGAAATCGCGCAACTGTTTGACTTACCTTTAATGGACTTGCTGTTACAAGCACAAACCATCCATAGAAAGCATTTTACTGCTAATGAAGTACAGATCAGCACGCTACTCTCTATCAAAACGGGCAACTGCCCTGAAGATTGCGGCTACTGCTCACAATCAGGCCATCATCGCGACACCACCAAACTACAAGCAGAAAAACGTATAGAAGTTGACAAAGTCATCGCTGCGGCCAAACGCGCCAAAAACAGTGGCTCATCGCGCTTCTGTATGGGTGCCGCGTGGAAACATCCAAGTGCCAAAGACATGCCTTATGTGGTTGAGCTGATTAAAGAAGTAAAAGCACTAGGTCTTGAGACTTGTATGACACTGGGTATGCTTGATACCAATCAAGCAACGCAGTTGGCCGATGCAGGATTAGATTACTACAACCATAACCTAGATACTTCGCGCAGCTACTACGAGCAAGTCGTCAGCACGCGTAGCTATGATGAGCGTTTAGATACGATAGAAAACGTGCGTAACTCTGGCATTAATGTCTGTAGTGGCAATATCGTTGGTATGGGTGAAAGCCGTGATGACCGTATCGACTGGGTACTTGAGCTGCTAAAAATGCCAAAAGCGCCTGAATCAATTCCAGTCAACTTACTGGTGCCTATTGCAGGTACACCGATTGGGGACAAAGTACTGGCCGAAGGACAGCTGTCTGTACTTGAATGGATTCGTACTATTGCGGTCGCCCGTATTTGCTGCCCGACTAGCTACGTGCGTCTATCTGCTGGCCGCGAAAGTCTTTCAGATTCTGAGCAGGCATTAGCCTTTATGGCAGGTGCTAACTCATTCTTTTATGGTGACAAGCTTCTTACCACTGGTAATGCAAGTCAATCAGGCGACGACAGACTCATGCGTGAGCTTGGCCTAACCAAACAGTTTGCTGCACCAAGAGCGCCTAAAGTACTGCCTGTATTGGATGCGATGAATGGTCATCAAACACAAGTTGTATTGGCAGATTAAGCCCACGCTAAAAAATATAAGCTAAGCAAGAGAAACTATGATGGCAGATTATTTTAACTGGATTAAAGCGGCACACATTATTTCGATGGTCTGCTGGTTTGCGGCGATATTTTATTTGCCGCGCCTGTTCGTTTATCATGCGATGAGCGACGATAGTATCAGTCATGAGCGCTTTGCCATTATGGAGCGCAAGCTATATCGCGGCATTATGACCCCGTCGATGATAGCGACATGGATCTTTGGTCTATGGATGTTGGGACTAGGCTGGGAGGTCTATAAAACCCAAGGCTGGCTACATGTTAAATTGCTATTAGTAGTGCTACTGTCAGGCTATCATGGTGCTTGCGGCTTTTATCGTAAAAAGCTAATTGATAATCCACATTATAAAACGCATAAATTCTGGCGCTGGTTTAATGAAGTGCCGGTCTTTGCCTTAGTGATTATCGTCATTCTAGTCGTGGTAAAACCGTTTTAACATCAAAAATATTACGGATAGCTGCACACCAAAAGCGTCCGCAACTTCAATGAGTTGCGGACGCTTTTTTTATCACATTATATAGTGCTGATGATGCCTAGACGCTAGGGCGCATAATTTGATAAACATTGCTTAAATCATAAACGCGATAACGAGCTGGTTCACGGCGATTTTCGCCAGCATAGCTCAGTATCAATGCCTGCTTAGCACGCTCATCGACCCAACCGACGAACAGTCCGCTATGCTCAACGCCATTGTAGCCATGATTGATATAATAGAGCCAGTCGCCTGCTTCAATCTCACTGCTACTAGCATAAGGCCCTTGCGCATAAGTGCCTTTGTGTATGGTATTACGCGATACCCCTGCCCGATTGAATACCGCATTTAAATAGTCCCAGCAGCCACCTTGAATAATCGTGCGCTCGTTAAGTGCCATTTTGCGGGCGGTACTGACCACCTCACGTGCTGCCATACTACTCTGCGTCTCGGCATTGCTCAATAGCGGTAGATACTCGCTATCGACATTGTCATAGTTGCCTGATAAAAACGCTGGTAAGACTGTAGGTGCTGAACGCTGTACCTCAGGATAACGATAGGACGTATTCATCGTTGGTTGAATAGATTTTTGGGCGATAAGCATACTCATACTATCTGCATGGGCTTGCCCTACCATGCCGCAGGTAAATAGTAATAAACCGCACGACACGGCAACTGACGGTATAGACAAACGCAGCATGACTAACTCCTTGTCAACTAGATCCCAATGACAGTATCAATAATAAGAAGGATAAATTTTATAATCCTACTTATAAACCATTTGCGCACAAATCTGCAAGCACTATTCGCCTGCGATAGGTGATAGACGGTATAAATATACTGATGGATGACGATACTGGGAAAACGCGCGTCGAGTGAAATTTAAAGTGATATTTGAGTTAGGAATTTAGATAATACAAAGATAATAGCTATGCTTTCGTAAAGTACGAAATTGAGAACATGCCCTAATTACTCTTCATTTTAATATTTACATGACGTTTCGTTAGCGCTTGCCCTTCTAAGATAGCTTTAGCAGCTTTTGCTTCTTGAGCACTCTCGAAACCAGTAATATGATATTTGCGAACGTCACTGCTATCGACAATCTGTAATTGCTCGCCAATCAGCGTTATCTTATCACCATCCGTTAAATGAATATGCTCACGCTTACCTAGATTGTCATGTACCAACTCGCCAGCCCTTACCCATAATGTGCCACTGCTAATCATACCGCTCATGGCTTTCTTGTGCTGTTGGCGCTTTTTATTAAAAATAAAGCTACCAATAATAAGCAGTGCAAGCGCACCAATGGCTAGACGCTCAGGCAATAAGCTCATCGCCATGGCGACTGCGACAGCCCCTACCAATAATGCAGAACCAAACCAAAACATGCCATTATCAGCAGCATTTGATTGCCCTTGTAAGGTGATTTTGGCGCCATCATCTGTCAGCTTGAGCATGTGTTGTTACCTATTACGTAATGTACGAATATTTTCTATTAAAAAACTGCCTATTAGCAGCTAACAGGCAGTTATTGACACCAAAAACAAAGACAAAGACAAAGACAAAGACAAAGACAAAGACAAAGACAAAGACAGTATGTTGAATCTAAACGCTAGTCTACCAACCAAGCGCTGTCTGTTGCATTTTAATCAATTCAGCGATGCCTTTTTCAGCTAATGACAGCATAGCATCTGCTTGAGCACGAGTGAACGGCTTTTCTTCAGCAGTACCTTGTAGCTCAATGTACTCGCCTTTTTGGGTCATTACAACGTTCAAGTCGGTATCGCAGCTAGAGTCTTCTTCATAGTTCAGATCAAGATACGCTTCGCCATCTTTCATACCAACAGAAACCGCAGCAACCAATCCGATTAGTGGATCTGTTTTGAGTTTTTTGGCCTTTTGGATACTCTCTAGCGCATCGATGAGTGCAATTGCAGCGCCAGTGATACTAGCCGTACGAGTACCACCATCCGCTTGCAGCACATCGCAATCAAGATAAATAGTGTTTTCACCAAGTTTACTCAGATCAATCATGGCACGTAAGCTACGACCGATCAAACGCTGAATCTCTTGCGTACGACCTGACTGCTTACCGCGAGCCGCTTCACGCTGATTACGCGTGTTGGTCGCACGTGGCAACATACCATACTCGGCTGTGATCCAACCTTTGCCTTTACCCTTGAGCCAGCGCGGCACACCAGATTCTACACTGGCAGTACATAGTACTTTGGTATCGCCAAAACTTACCAATACTGACCCTTCAGCATGCTTCGTATAATGGCGCTCAAAGCTGATCGAGCGAAGTTGGTCAAGCTCACGATTGTCAATACGCATAAAAATTCCTAGTACAATGTTATAAAAGCAGTGTCATAAAAATACCTATCAGTTGTCAGTAAACACATTGATAGGTATGTAGTCGACTAAAATCTTAAGATATCCTAACGTGACAACGGCGCAATAGCAAGATTCGCTCCTGCCATTACGCCACCGTTATCAACAGAATGTCAGATATAAACTATTCTAACCCTTCCATCTTACGCAATTCCTTACGTAGGATTTTGCCAACGTTCGACTTTGGTAATTCGTCAACGAACTGTATATGACGTGGGCGCTTATAGCCAGTCAGTTGTTTCTTGCCATATTCTAGTAGCTCTTTTTCAGTCACGTTGCCTTTTTTGACCACAAACAGCTTTGGCTCTTCGCCGCGATCATCGTTTGGAACACCAATAGCACCGCATTCTACGACTGCTGGATGCTCACTCATCGCCTCTTCAATTTCGTTTGGATAGACGTTGAAACCAGAGACTAAAATCATGTCTTTTTTGCGATCGACAATTTTGATAAAGCCTTTTTCGTCCATGATTCCAATATCGCCAGTTTTTAAGTAACCGCTAGCCGTAAAGGATTCAGCAGTTTCTTTCGGACGATTCTGATAACCAATCATGACCTGTGGGCCTTTTACACAGATTTCACCGCGATCGCCCATGGCTACTATATTTTCGTCATCATCAATGAGTACGATATCGGTGCTAGGCGCAGGAATACCGATTTTTCCGGTAAATTCTGCAATAGTCATCGGATTGAAAGCCACCACGGGTGAAGTCTCAGATAGACCATAACCTTCAACGATAGGCAGGCCTGTGATTTTATGCCACTCTTTCGCTACGCTAGGCAATACTGACATACCGCCGCCGATAGATGCTTTTAGATTAGAAAAGTCCAAATTAGCAAAGTTATCTTTGTGTACTAAGCCATTGAACAAGGTATTTACAGCAGGAATAAACGCTGGCTTGTACTTAGCCATCTCTTTGATAAGCCCATCAAGATCGCGCGGATTCGGAATGAGTAGCGAGGCATAGCCTTGATACATACTACACATACCGCAGACCATAAATGAGAATACGTGATATAGCGGCAGTGCGGTCAAAATCACATCTCTACCATCTATATCATCATCAAATGCACTGTTCATCAGTGCGCTGACCTGTAACATGTTGGCGACTAGATTGCCGTGAGACAGCATCGCGCCTTTCGCTACTCCTGTCGTACCACCGGTATATTGCAGCAAAGCCACATCGCTTAAGTTTAACTCAGGGCGCTGGTACTTACTGGCTGACTCAGCATTTAAGGCATGCTTGAAGCTCACGCTATTCGGTATACTATAAGCAGGAATCATCTTTTTGACATGACGAGCCACGAGGTTGACCACAGCTCCTTTAATCGTACCTAGCATATCACCAATGGTACACACGACTACATGCTCTACCTGACCTTTGTCTTCAGCATCTTGATACGTCTTAGCAAAGTTTTCAACGATAAATAGCGCTTTCGCACCACTGTCATGCAACTGATGTGATAGCTCACGGCTGGTGTATAGAGGGTTTACATTGACCAACACCATCCCTGCACGAATGATACCCAAAGCGACCACTGGATACTGCAAGACGTTGGGCATCATTACCCCAACTTTATCGCCTGCGACCAGTCCTATTGACTGCAAATAGCTAGCAATCTGTCGGCTATATAGATCTAATTGCTTAAAAGTAATCGATGCACCCATGCAGATATAGGCAGGTTTTTGGCCATAACGGCTAAAATTACGCTCGAACACATCCAGTAAAGAGGTATTGTCTTCTGGCATCTCGATAGTAGCATCGATGCTATAGCGCTCATAAGCGCTCAGCCACGGACTATCGCTATCGATGGTCGGCATAGTAGGAAACGCATTGCTTTGATAAACGTCGTTAGTAGTATTGGCTTTATCATCAGTTGCAGCGCTATTATCTGTCGTTTTTTTATTAATATTATCCGTCATAATTTTCCCTAAATGTTACTGTTAAAAATATTGAATATGCTAATGGAAACACCATTTTTTATGATTATTGCTGACAGCAGAAGCTTATGAATAAGAAATAGATAAGTATGATCGGGTTTATCATTCATAAGCTTTGCAATTAAAGGACGACACTAAGTCCATGATAAATAATACTAACACTTAGCACGACCAAGTCGAAAATGATATTTACTACTATGATTTCACTAGTTGTCTTAAGTAAAACCAGTACGGTTTTTTGGACAAAAACAAAAATACGTCGATGGGCACTATAGCAGTTTTAATAGATATTCTCTATTAATAGTAGCTGTCATCCGCAAATGTCAAAAGCGATAAAGACAAAAAAATGATAAGACAGCATGGTTGCAGCCTTATCATTTTTGGTTACTACTTTAGTTACTACAGCATCTAATCGTGCGTTACTTTCACATGTATCTTTGGTTAATACACGCATCTATCAAACAACTCTTTAGGTGCGTGTATCAGCAAATTAACCGTGGTTTTTTTCTTCAAGTACGCGTAGATCTTTACGCAAAATCTTACCAACATTCGATTTTGGTAGCTCATCAATAAATTCAACACGACGAGGACGCTTATAACCTGTTAAGTTCTCTTTGCCGTACTCAAGAACTTCGTCAGTGGTCAGACTTGGGTCGTTACGGACAACATAAATCTTAGGAATCTCACCACTTTTCTCGTCTTCGATACCGATGACGCCACATTCTAAAATCTTAGGATGGCCAGCCATAACTTCTTCGACTTCATTCGGATAAACGTTAAAACCAGACACCAAAATCATGTCTTTTTTGCGGTCAACGATGGTCACATATCCGTTGTCAGCCATGATACCGATATCACCAGTACGGAAGAATCCATCTGCTGTCATGACTTCGGCAGTAGCATCTTCGCGGTTCCAGTAACCTTTCATGACCTGTGGACCACGAACACTAATCTCACCGCGCTCACCAAGTGCCACTTCATTACCAGCATCATCCAAAATCGCCACATCTGTTGCTGGCATCGGTACACCAATGGTACCTGTGAATGTTTTGCTGTTGCTAGGGTTAGCGGTCGCGACTGGTGATGTTTCAGACAAGCCATAACCTTGAATAATAATATTACCTGTCACTTGGCGCCATTTTTCGGCTGTTGGGCTCAGTACCGCCATGCCACCACCCATCGACTGACGCAGCTTGCTATGATCCATCGCTATAAATTCTTCGTTGTTGGCAAGCGCGTTGAACAACGTGTTTACCGCTGGGAAGAACGCTGGTGGGTTGGCTTTATATGCTTTTAACAAGCTATCAAGATCACGTGGGTTTGGTACTAATAGCACCACACAACCGCGATACAGACCGAACATGCCACATACGGTAAATGAGAAAATATGATACATCGGCAATGCCGTCATAATCACAGGTTGCTCACCTCTTTGATCTAAATCATCAAAAGCGGTGCCCAAAAAGGTATTAGACTGAATTAAGTTTGCCACCAAGTTTTTGTGCGTTAGCATCGCACCTTTTGCCACACCCGTTGTACCACCGGTATACTGTAGGACGGCGATATCATCAAGTGTGATATTGGTTGGGCGCTTATATTTGCTAGCAGTGACTTGCTTTAGTGCTGTTTTGAAGCTGATGCTATTAGAAATACTATAGTCTGGCACCATTTTTTTGACATGGCGGACGACCGTATTAACCATAAAGCCTTTGAGCGTACCCATCAAATCGCCCATACCCGTAATCACGACTTTATCGACCACATTGCGACCGATGTCTTGATAGGTTTTGGCAAAATTTTCGACCATGATTAGCACTTTGGCTTCTGAATCAGTCAACTGATGCTCAAGCTCTCTGGTAGTGTACAGAGGGTTGACGTTAACTAAGGTAAAGCCTGCACGTAGTACAGCGATGACAGAGATTGGTAACTGCAAAATGTTGGGCATCATGACCGCAACTTTATCGCCTTTGACCAATCCTAATGACTGTAGATAAGCGGCCATTTGACGGCTGTATAAATCTACTTCTTGGAAGCTTAACGATGAACCCATGCAGATATAGGCAGTTTTATCAGCATTTTCAGCGAAGCTTTTTTCGAAAATATCGATAAGTGACGTATTGTCGGCTGGCAATTCAATGTCATACTCCAGACCAAGTTCTTCATACGTTTTTAGCCAAACTTTATCGTCACGACGGGTTAAGTTTCCTTGATTTTCCATAATCTTTTCTCTCCTAGTAATAATACATTACCGTCAACCCACGCCAATCACAGTGTGATAAATATACAAAACGTCAGAGTCTTGCCTATCGTTATGATAAAAAGCAAGGCTGCGACATATTTGTATAGTGCTGAGCGAACAATATAGCGGTAAATAGCCCTTTGTTCATTAACATACACACTTTATACATAGTACTCAATACAAAAGATTGCTACACCAGTTCTCAAATAGGCTTGACGCTAAATATCTCCATATATATCAATACATTAGATTAAAAATCTCAGTCATACCATTAGAAAATATGACTCTTGACTTTTGCTACCTAATGACCATGCCGACACGATAACTGTTCACTATCGACTATTTTTTAGTGCACTCGCCAGCTCAGTTAACGTCACAAAGTTGCGACGAGTACCATCAGTATCGCTACTTGGTCTATCTGCGATACTACTTTTGGCAAGCTTAGTGCTATCACTGTACTGCCAATCATTAATATAATCGCTTTGAGTCAAGCGTTGACCGAACCCTGCTACTGCCATCGCAAACTGAGTATCGATACTGGCTTTGTTTAAAGCGTGGCTAGCTTTATTAATCGGTTGGCTAATCAGTTTGGAGCTACCACCTGTCGGTGCTTTATAACGAATCTTTAGATAGCCAAGCTCATTAGAATTCTGTTTACTACTCGAACTAGTACTAGCATTGCTGTCAGCATAACGGCGATCGCTATATAACCCTTTTTGTCCTTTTGGAGTTACCTCAAACAAAGCGATAACTGCCTTACCTGCCCCAAGCTCACCTGCATCAACTTTGTCATTATTGAAGTCTTCTTCAGCCAGTACGCGATTTTCATAACCAATCAAGCGCCACTCACTCACCACATCAGGATTAAAATCAACTTGGACTTTTACATCTTTAGCGACGGTGTTAAATGTCGCAGCTAACTCATCCCCAAAGACTTTTTTTGCTTCAGTTAAGCTGTCAATATAGCTGTAATTTCCATTGCCGTTGTCCGCCATCTGTTCCATCATGTGATCATTCAGATTACCACGACCGAAGCCAACGGTAGACAAAGAGATACCGCGATCGCGATTGGCTTTGACCAAATCAAGCATCTCATCGACATCAGTAATACCAACGTTAAAATCGCCATCCGTTAACATCATGATTCGATTGATACCATTCTTCTTTAGACCCTGCTCAGCTTGCCTGTAGGCCAATTTAAGAGCATCTTCCCCATTGGTCGAGCCTGAGGCATTTAATCCCTCGATTGCAGCCAATATTTTTGCTTTTTGGTCACCATTAGTCACAGGCAATGCCACACTAGTACTACCTGAATAGGTCACGATGCTGATACTGTCTTGGGCGCGCATTTGCTCTGTCAACAGCTTAAGCGATGACTGTGCCAATGGCAGTTTATCGCGCGACGACATAGAGCCTGACACATCTACTAAAAACACAAGGTTGGCAGGAGGCATAGACTGCTTATCCGTTTTTTGCGACCAGCTACTATCAACGGCCTTGATACCAACTTTGACGATTTTATTATCCTGATCTGCTCTATCCCAAGGTGAGTCTACTACTTCAGTTGACACAATAAACGGGGCGCTACCTAAGCGTTTGCCATCATCAAATTGATAGTTAAAATAATTAATCAATTCCTCTACCCGTACGGCATCAACAGGTGGTAGTTGACCCTCGTTTAAATAGCGGCGCACATTGGCGTAGCTGCCCGTATCGGTATCGATAGACAGGGTGGATACCGCCATATCCGTAGTTCGATGTACAGGATTGGCTGCGTTTTTTTGATAGTTGTCTTTTGCCTCTGGCGTGACTATGATGCTCGGTGATGGGCGTACGATACCTGTCTGTGCCGCAGAACGTATCATCATCTGTTGGCTGATGACTGATGGCCTCACACTGGGTGACGCCATGATAGACTCTGACATCACTGCTGCATCTTGATTGACTGTACTGCTTGTCTCGGTTGGTAGCGTTTTGCTCATTTGTGAAGAGCTACAGGCTGTCAATCCTAGACTGGCTATAGCAGTAATCAACAGCACATTTCTAGTAACGTTTTTCCCTAGGTGCTTACTTTCGTTTTTTAGAATTGTAGAGGCAGAAACTTGAGATAAAGGGTCAAATGACATAACAGAAATTCCTTATTGTAAGATAATTCAGTAGCGACTTGTCCATGTCAATATATGGTTAATGCTATTTAAATAGGCAAAGCAGACGCCTTATTTAGTCTATTAGCTGTCATACTTTCAGTTATTAATTTTGCATTAAAACTATTCTGTACCTACTGTTTTTGGATTGATGATAGACAAAATATCTTAAATAAAAAGGATTCAACCTTAAAACATCTATTAACCATATAAAAAACAAATATTAGATTTACTATACTTAATTTAATCTATAAAAGCTATGAATCACCACAGTAGAAAAAACTCCTATAAGCGCTTGTTTTAAGCACGTCACGAGATGTCGTATATTCTGACATACGTCTTTTTAATTGGTGCAATATCCTTTACGATAGCACTATCCTATTTGTATGCTTGAACCAATTATCTATACCTATTAAAACTGATAAGTGAATCCTATTTTATGTCTGATGTTATTGATCATACGATCGCCCCAATTATCCCCAATGAGCCGATGGATACTCGTTCAGTCGCAGAGTTCACTGAACAAGCCTATCTCAACTATGCCATGTACGTCATCATGGATCGGGCGCTACCAAATATCGCCGATGGTCTAAAACCTGTCCAGCGTCGCATCGTCTATGCCATGAGCGAGCTTGGGCTAAAGTCCTCTGCCAAGGCGAAGAAATCCGCGCGTACGGTCGGTGACGTATTGGGTAAATACCATCCGCATGGTGATAGCGCTTGTTATGAAGCTATGGTACTGATGGCACAGCCGTTCAGCTATCGCTATCCGCTTATCACTGGTCAAGGTAACTGGGGTAGCCCAGATGATCCGAAATCCTTTGCGGCAATGCGTTATACCGAAGCTAAAATGTCGGCTTATGCCAATACGTTGCTCGCAGAATTGGGACAAGGCACGGTCGATTGGCAAGATAACTTCGATGGTACGATGCAAGAGCCAACTACCCTACCTGCCCGCCTGCCTAATATCTTATTAAACGGTACGACAGGTATCGCGGTTGGCATGGCAACAGATATTCCACCGCATAACCTTAATGAAGTGGTACGCGCGGCTATTCGATTGCTCAAAAACCCAGAGCTGTCGGTTAAGCAGCTTACCCAATCGATACCTGCGCCTGACCTGCCAACGCCAGCGGAAATCATCACCAGCAAAAAAGATTTGCAAGCGATGTACGAGACTGGACGTGGCAGTTATAAGATGCGCGCCACCTTTCATGTTGACCCTAAAGAAAAAAACCTCGTCATCATTGATGCGCTTCCTTACCAAGTGTCAGGCAACAAAATCCAAGAGCAAATTGCTAAGCTTATGACCGATAAAAAGCTGCCTTGGGTGACGGATATTCATGATGAATCAGATCACGAAAACGCTTGTCGTATCGTCCTTGAGTTGCGCTCAACGCGAGTCGATGTCGATCGTGTCATGAGTCATCTATTTGCCAGTACTGACCTAGAAAGCAATTACCGCGTCAATATGAATATGATTGGCTTAAATGGTAAGCCGCAGGTGAAAAACTTAAAAGAAGTCTTGGAAGAATGGTTAATCTGTCGCCGCTCGGTGGTCACACGCCGTTTGCAATATCGCCTAGATAAAATTGATAAACGCTTGCATATCTTGGCGGGCTTGCTGATTGCTTATCTGAATATTGATGAAGTGATTCGCATTATTCGTGAAGAGGATGATCCAAAAGCAACCTTGATGCAGGATTATGACCTGACTGACATTCAAGCCAATGCTATCTTGGATATTCGTTTGCGTCAGTTGGCAAAATTAGAAGAGATTGAGCTGCGCCGCGAGCAGGATGAACTGGCTGCCGAACGTGCCATCATTCAAGAATACTTAGACAATCCAGACAGTCTAACCAATCTGATGATTGACGAGCTTGCTGCCGATATGAAAGAACATGGCAATGAGCGTGTATCACCATTGGCAGAACGCGAAGAAGCGCAGGCATTAAAAGAGTCAGATCTCGTACCAAGTGAGCCGGTCACTGCTATCTTATCAAAGGCAGGTTGGATTCGTGCCGCTAAGGGCCATGATGTCGATGCTGCTGGTATGAGTTACCGCTCAGGTGACAGCTATCAAGCGCACGTGCGCGGCAAATCAAACGAAAGGATTTACGTACTCGATAGTACGGGACGCAGCTATAGTATCGATGCGCACAACTTAGCGTCTGCGCGTGGTCAAGGTGATCCATTGACCAGTGTATTAAAGCCGCCAGCAGGCGCTAGCTTTGAGCAGCTACTAACGGGTGATAACGAGCAACGCATTATCCTTGCCAGCTCAGCAGGTTATGGTTTTATCAATACCATTGGTAATCTCGATAGCAACCAAAAAGCTGGTAAAAACGTTATTAACTTAGCAACTGATAGTCGCTTGCTCCCTGTTGCACGTATCGACGTACCAGTAGAGACGGCCGCCAATGCCGAAGGTGAAAATAGCAATATACGCGTGACACCTGATCATGTTGCCGTTGCAACCAATGCAGGGTATCTACTGATATTTGCCCTCGATGATTTGCCTGAACAAGCTCGCGGTAAAGGGAACAAACTTATTAAATTAAAAGACGGTGAAGAAGTGCTCGCAATCACACCACTTAGTCAGCAGGACAGCCTTGTCATTACTGCTGGCAAACGCCATGTGACACTCAAGCCAAATGATTTGGCTAACTATACGGGTGTTCGCGGTAATCGTGGTGGACAGCTGCCAAGAGGCTTTCAGAACGTGACGAGTGTTGAGATTGGCTAGTTTGACTAGTTAAATTTTGGAAACCCTAGTTCAAAATCTAGCTAATAAAATTAAACAGCTTAAAAAGCCGCCTACACAAACGTATAGGCGGCTTTTTTACGCTAATCAGAATCAAGAACTTATTTAAGACTTATTAGATACAGCATCCTCAAAGATCACTTTCAGGAAGCTTGTAATCTGAGTGCTTTTCATTAGATACGGATTAAAGTCAGCACCTGCCGAGAAGCTTTTTAGGGTATATGCTTCGTCTTCTGCACTTGATGTTAAATATTTTATTAAAAACCCATCCCACCTACGTTCTTCTATTTCCTCAATTTCACTGAGGTGGGGTACTAGGTAAGAGTACTCACTGATTAATTTTACTAGTATTTCATTGATAAGAGGTCTTGGACCTTCAATATTTTGAATAAAGTAATTGTCATTCACGACAAGCGCTGAGGTTACACCAATTTTTTCATTATTCCTTCGCCATTGCTCAAGCAGACGAGCCAACCCTATCCCATGATTACTGTCACTATTTCTGCCAATATACGTTAGGCTGAGAATGATATGCTCGCCATGTCTTTTTCTATTTTCTAAAGGTTGGCTGGTAGTGATATGCATAAGAAACCTTATTTATAAAAAATTATCTAAATCAAAAGATACTTTATAGACGGCTTTTTTACGCCAATTAAAATAGATGACTCTTATGATATGTAAATGCTACTCACTTAAAACCTATCGGATTCAGCCCCTTCAAATATCGCTGTCAAAAAGCTTTCAATCTGAGTACTTTTCATTAGATAAGGATTGTAGTCAGAGCCTGCTGAAAAGTTCTTTAGGGCATGCTCTTCGTCTTCAACACTTGAGGTTAGATGTTTAACTAAAAACCCATTCCATTGGCGCGATTCTATTTCCTCTATATTCACAATATTAGGGACAATAGTGGAATGCTCGTCAAGTATCTTTTCCAAGGCAGTATTGATAGCAGGTCTTGTTCCTTGGAAACTTTGAACGAAATAACCTTCGCTAATGACTAAAGCTGAAACGATATCGTTTTCTTCAAAATATCTGCGCCAGTACTCAAGTGCGCGAGTCAGCTCAATCCCCGAATCTAGATCGACATTTTTGGCGATATATGTCATGTGGATAAGAATATGTTCGCCATGCCTTTTTCTATCTTCTGAAGGTTGGCTTGCCGTTATGTTCATAAGAAACCTTATTTATAAAAAATTCATTCAAATCAAGGTATACTTTAAGATAAAGTATAATTAATAACGTTTTTTACCATTTGCTATGATTTTTTTAGATTTATAACATAGAAGTTTCAATGATATAGCATACCAATATTCATAGTAGTAAAATTATACTACAAAGTTGTCACGTTCAGTATCTTGGCATTATTCCAATAGTTAACAAGCCTAATCTATATTTTCCTATAGCCCTGCCTCAACGCACTTATACGACTAAGTCATGTTTACTTATAGACTAAACTCTACAAGGATTCATCAGGGTCTGTCATGTTTATTAAGTTAGCGTATTTATAGGTATATAAAACATAACCTACCCTCAATAAACAGCCGTCTACGCTATATATAAACAGTTTTGTATAAACGACTTTATTGCATACTAATTGAATAGCTAACGTATCAATACCGACCCATCTCAACTGTTGTCTCAGCAAGTACCGAATCACTTTGCCATGCTTGTACATCTACCGTATACAGATGGTTCTTGCCGCCAGAACAAGGTGGCTTATATGCACCGCCCGCCTCGCCTTTACGACTGCGGTATTCTGCAACCATCTCAATACCTACTGGTACTTCGTAAGTGTGACCAAATACTCGTGGCACTTCTGCGTTCGTAGCACCCTCTGGTAGTACAAACTCGACGATACCATGGCCACCATTCTGCATACGTTTGTTGCTTACATCGTTATAGACGAATACCAGGCTTTCCGCGCCTGCCGGAATGTTTGAAACAGTCATGCTAGGCGTGGCTGGACTTTTGCCACCATAGTTTAGACATTGCTGCCCCTCAGGTATTTTTTTGCCATCCCAAACAGCATCATTAAATTCAACATCCATTGCAAAAGTATTGGCAGATAAAGCCACTGTTGCCAAAACTGTAACCGATTTTAAGGTAAAGAATTTCATACTTATTCCTTTAGGTAGCTGATGCATTAATAACGAGAGTCCATCTTATTTGGTAGATTGTTTTTGATAATTGAATATAACTTTATAATACATAGACACGGTTAAGTTAATCATATCGTTTAGCATTTTTGTTAATCCTCTGGACAAGCAATGAGCGGTTCTACAGGCTACATCCAAATACTGTCTCAATAAGCATACTTGCAGCATCATAGGTTACTCGATAGGTATTTATCTGATTGGGTATGTTGTAGTAGTATCTGAATCATTGTATCTACACGACTAAAAATAATAGGATCATCATGTTTATTGAAGATAAGATTGCCAAAGAAAGTATGACTACTAAAATCTCGATCCCAAAAATCATCTTTTTTGACATCGATGATACCTTGAGCCGTAACGGCATTATCGCTGAACACAATAAAGCGACGCTTGAGCAGCTTGCAGATACCGATATTAAACTAGTGATTTCGACTGGCCGCTCTAAAGCCATATTGCCTGAAGACATTCTAGCGTTGCTTGATGCAGATATATTGGACGCCATTATTTGTATGAATGGACAATACAGTTTTGATAAAAGCGGCCGAATCAGCCACTACCCTTTAACTGCTGAACAGACAGATAAAATCGTACGCCTGTGCCAACAGAGTGATTTGATTCATAAGTTTGACTCTGCCACTCATATCGCGTGGTCAGGTGAAAATGAACGTTTACGCGAGTTCAATGCGGTCACGCCCAACTCGATCCTTGACCCTGAGTACTACAAATCAAATACCGTCTATCAATGCTCGGTATTCTTTAATAATCAGCAAGAAAAGATGCAAGACATCGATTTTGCCCAGTATGATTTAAAGCTGGTACATTGGCATCAGATTGGTGCCGATATATTGCCAGCAGAGGCATCAAAAGCTCGCGGCATCAAAGATGTATGCGAGTACTATGCGGTAGATGCAAGCGAGTGTATGGCATTCGGTGATGGTATGAATGACTTAGAAATGTTCGACTTGGTTGGATTTGCTGTGGCCATGGGAGATGCACAGCCAGCTTTAATAGAACGCGCTGACTTTGTCACTGGGACGATTGAAGAGTATGGTATTCAAACCGTGCTTAATCAGTTAGCAATGAAGTCGTAAGACTGTTCAGGCACATAAAGCCATTAATGTTCATTTAATTAACGTTCATTTTAAAAAAGCCCTTACTAATCGATTAGTAAGGGCTTTTTATTATGGTCTAATTTTATATAGAAAATACAAATGAAAGCTGGAGCGGTGATGACTCCAATACCTTATCGAGTATTCATTTCATCCCTTCTACCAATCCAATAGAGCGTTAAGGCCTCAGTTAAGGCCTCAGTTAAGGCATAGTCAATCCACCATCGACGGCGATAGATTGTCCAGTAATAGCCATGCTCAAATCAGACGCCATGAGCAATACTGAATTGGCAAAATCAGCTACCGAGGTTGCTTGGCGCAGCGGTGTTGTAGTCGCAATATAATCAAATACCTCTTCAGTGGTTAAGCTACTTGCGTCGGTAGTTTTTAATAATCCACCTGCCAGCAAATTAACCCGAATACCATATTGACCAAGTTCGCTCGCGAGATTGCGTGTTAGCCCAATCAACGCTGATTTAGCCGTGGTATAATCATAATAGGTCACCACTGGGTTGTAGACAAGATTGGTTGAGATATTAATAATTTTACCTACTTGCTGCGCTTTCATTTGCGGAAGCACTGCTTGCACCGTATTGACTGCGCCTTTAACAATACCGTCCATTTGTTGTGAAAAATGCGACCACTTTACTGTTTCAATACTGGTGTACGCAGCGCTTGGATTGAACTGATAATTCGGCAAAGCATTATTGACCAGTATATCGATACGTCCATGACGAGTGATGACTTCAGCTGCCATGGCTTGTACTTGCTCAAGCTCGGTGACATCCGCCTGATAAGCAAATGCTTGACCGCCTGTCGCGATGATATCAGCCACTACTGCCTCAGCAGCCTCTTTACTATTGAGGTAGTTGACGCAAACGATAGCGCCTGCGGCTGCCATTTGCTGTGCAATCTGTGCACCAAGCCCCCGACTGGCACCAGTGACTATGGCAACTTTATCCGTAAGCAATGCCGGTATAACTGAGTGGCTTTTATTGAAGGCGTTTTGAGTTGAGGTACTTTCGGTCATTGCGCTGTATCCTTTATTATTATGGTATGGTTGGTGTCTTAGAACCAAAGGCTGATATCTGCTTAAATGATGTTCGTCATACTTCGGCCTGCGCCAATCATAGCATGGTTATATACTATGTTTTTTCGATTCGAGGTTAGCAGCTCGCTAGCAATTCTACTCAGAATTAGCTGTCACTAAGTTAGTTTACTACCCATCTCATTAGCCCAACTGGCTATTTTTATTAGTATTATTGAGCATTGCCTTAATAATAACCCTTTAAATTGTATAAATTAATGACCATAATAGTTTTATTGGCCTTATTAGGCTTTTATCTTTTTGGCTTTTTTATTGAATTTTTCTGATTTGCATTATCTTTATTTAGGAGAGATATTTTGACCCATTTATCATCGTCCCATCCAACTACTCACACTTCGGCTAGTGTCAGTCGCATAGTGCCAAAAGCATTGTTAGCAGCGGCTGTCGGCTTGGTACTTGCCAGTTGTAGCAACTCTGACGATGCAGCGGATGGCAGCGCTGCGGCGAGCAATGAGACGCTGAACCTTTACAACTGGTCAGAATATATGCCGCAAGAAATTTTAGATGGCTTTGAAGAAGAGACTGGCATCTCAGTTAATTACACCACATTTGACTCTAACGAAGCGATGTATGCCAAGCTCAAACTACTCGATGATTCTAGTCAGTATGACTTAGCGATTCCATCGACTTATTACGTCGAAAAAATGGCGAAAGAAGGACTGTTGCAAGAACTAGACAAGTCTAAATTGAGCAATTTTAAAAACCTTGATACCTCATTTACCAATACCAAAGTCGATCCTGACAATAAGTACTCTATCCCTTATATGTGGGGCAGCACCGGTCTAGCCATTAACGGTGACAGTGTCGATCCGAAAACTGTCAATAGCTGGAATGACCTATGGGATCCTAAGTATAAAGGTCAGGTGATGCTGACTAACGACGTGCGTGAAGTCTTTGGTATGGCACTGCTGACTCTCGGCTACTCAGGTAATAGTAGCAATCCTGACGAAATCGAAGCCGCTTACGATAAGCTCACCACGTTGATGCCAAACGTCAAAACTTTTAACTCTGATGCAACACGTATGCCATATATCGAAGGTGAGACTGCGCTTGGTATGACATGGAATGGTGAAGCAGTCATGGCCAATGACGAAGGTTTGGCTAGCTTGGTTTATAAGTATCCAACTGAAGGCGCTATCTTATGGATGGACAATTTTGTCATTCCAAAAAATGCCAAGCAAGTTGATGCAGCACATAAATTTATTGATTACTTATTGCGTCCTGAAAATGCAAAAATCGTGAGTGAAGAGATCGGCTACGCATCACCAAACATAGCAGCGCGTGAGCTGATGGATGAGAGCGTCCAAAACAATCCAACGATTTATCCTTCTAAAGAAGTATTAGCAAAAGCTGAGTTCCAAGAAGATGTGGGCGACGAGGCATTGCAAGTGTATCAACAGTACTGGGACAAGCTAAAGACTGGTCGTTAATAGTTTTGATGTAGCACTTTAAAATAACGTAGTCTTTTAAAATAAAAACGCTGATCCTAAATGGTCAGCGTTTTTTTGCGCTATAAATGTAAATCTGTCTCGCCGCCCTGCTCTTTCATCCGGCGCTGCTCACGGCGCTGATAGCCCAAACCAGATGCAGCAAACCAATGCGGTTTCGATGTTTGTAATAAATCACTCAGCTGCTGCAACTGAGTCTGCAAGGTTTGGGTCAACCAAAAATAGCCCTGCCACTCAAATGCTAGGTGCTGTACGCTTGGATACTCCGAGACAGCAATACGAGTAATGGGTCGAAATACTTCATCGCTTGGACTACGTAATACCGCTGCTATATGCTGCATCGCTTGGGTTAGCTCATGCTGATAATGTACCAATAAAACATGGTTTTCTTCATCAATTTCGATATTTGCCAAACGCGGTGCCGCACTTAACAGTAAATCAATCGTCCCAATGATATTACGGTGGGTACGTTGAATCGTCTCTAGCGTTTCTTTTTCGATACCTGACTCACTTGCTGTCGCCGCAATATGTGGTCGCACAGCCAGCAGACGTTTATTGATCTGCTGTAACGCTGTGACCAACGCTCTATCAACGGGTACTTCCTTAACAGGAAAAGCTACTGGGTTTAACTTTTGAACAGAATCGTCCACTACTCCATCCGTTGCGTCAATATGATGACCTACGCCTGCATAGAGACTACTACACGCGTCAAGGTTACTACTCAATAAGAACCGCCACATCAACGTTGATTTGAGCGGCAAAATCAGCGTCACTGCTACCGAAACGCCTGTCCCCAGTAAGATATTTAATGCGCGGTAGATACCATCTTGACCAATGCTATTATTGCCTAAATCAGAGACAATCATCAACATAGTGATACCCGTTAGCAGCCCTGTATACCCAAGCTGCCTGACGGCTAGATAGCCAATGATGCCGCTGAGCAGACCAATGAGCGCATAGTCCACCCACAACCATGCGCCTGCGTTCTGATTAAACCATAACACCCCAAGCGCAGTACCAATACCTAACAAAGTACCAATCACGCGCTCTTTCGCCTTAGTATAAATAGCGCCTTGGTATTGTAATAACCCTAGAATGATAAATACGGTAATAGTCGTCCATTCACCGTGCGGAAGGTTGGTGATTTTATTTACCAATAAAGCCAGTATCACAGCCGTACCTAGGCGGGTGGCATGTAGGATATCTGCATGTTGGTAGCGAACATAGGGTTCGACAAATGGAGCAATAATACGCTGATAAAGGGTGGGTTTCACGCAAGGCTACTCTTTTTGGGTGGAATATTTAAGTGAGATATTTTGATAAAAAATTATTAAAAAATATCACTAACTAGCGGTAAGTATAAGTTGATATTCTATCAGCAAAATGACGGACAAAAAATAACGCCTTTTACCTATTATTCACAGGTAAAAGGCGTTATAAAAAATATCCTAGCACACTATATTGAAATCTACGCTATTGAAGATTATTCACCAAATGACTCATCGAATTACTTATCAAGATCTGCGTCAGTGTTAGTGTTAGTGTTAGTGTTAGTGAATAATAGTCTATTACGCTAGCGTATTACACTTCTAGGTAGTCTAGAATACCTTCCGCAGCTTCACGGCCTTCCCAAATCGCTGTCACAACCAAATCAGAACCACGCACCATATCGCCACCAGCGAAGATTTTAGGATTTTGGGTCTGGAATTTGAAGATTTGCTTTTCGGCTGCTAGTACGCGACCAGAGCTGTCCATCCCCACTTGTTGAGACTCAAACCAATCAGCAGGACTTGGTCTAAAACCAAAGGCCATGATGACTGCATCACATGGGATGATCTCTTCAGAATTAGGGATTGGCTCAGGGCGTTGACGACCACGGTTGTCTGGTGCACCCAGCTGAGTAGTAACGACTTTTACGCCGTTAACTTTACCGTTTAAGCCAATGATTTCGGTTGGCTGACGATTGAATAAGAACTCAACGCCTTCCTCGCGAGCATTGACCACTTCACGGCGTGAACCAGGCATGTTTTCCTCGTCACGGCGATAGGCACAAACTACTTTTTCGGCGCCTTGACGGATACTGGTACGGTTACAGTCCATTGCGGTATCACCGCCACCGAGTACCACCACCTTTTTACCTTTAAAGTCGATGTACTCTTCAGCGTCTTTTTCCCAGTCATTGCAACGGTTCACGTTCGCAATCAGGTAATCTAGTGCATCGTAGACGCCTGTCAGCTCTTCACCAGCAAAGCCGCCGCGCATATAGGTGTATGTACCCATACCCATAAATACCGCGTCATAGTCAGCCAATAGCTCATCAATCGTGACGTCTGTACCAATCTCTGTCTCTAAACGGAATTCGATACCCATGTCTTCAAAGATCACGCGGCGATTGCGCATGACATCTTTTTCCATTTTGAACTCAGGGATGCCAAATGTTAGTAAGCCGCCAATCTCAGGGCGCTTATCAAAGACAACTGGTTTGACACCATTTCTGACCAAGATATCTGCGCAACCTAAACCTGCTGGTCCTGCGCCAATGATAGCGACTTTTTTGTCTGTCCAAACGACTTCAGACATATCTGGACGCCAGCCAAGTGCAAACGCGGTATCGTTGATATATTTTTCGACATTACCAATGGTCACTGCACCAAAACCATCATTTAACGTACAAGCGCCTTCACACAGACGATCTTGTGGGCAAACTCGTCCGCACACTTCAGGCAAGGTATTAGTACGGTGGCACAATTCAGCTGCCTGAAATATCTGGCCTTCTGTGGCCAGTTTTAGCCAGTTAGGGATATAGTTGTGTACTGGACATTTCCATTCGCAGTACGGGTTACCACACTCAAGACAACGATGCGCTTGCTGAGCAACAGCTTCGTTTTCGAAAGGTTTATAAATTTCAACAAACTCTGTTGAACGTGTTGCAATGTCTTTTTTGGTTGGATCAAATCTTGGTATATCTAAAAACTGGAAGTTATTTTCTAAGCGTTTTGCCATGGTGCTATCTCTTTTATATAAGGCTCTTTTGCAGTGGGTGGCGACAGTCAGCGATGTTTTGTTTGTCTAAAATTTAAGACATATACCGCTGCTGTCACTTACCTGCTGAAAACCTGTGAGTTAAAACGTCTCTAAAAACGGAACGCTGGCTAACCTAATCAAAGCGAATGCCGATCCATCAATACAATCCATCAATACATTCTATCAATGCAATCCATTGATACGATAGGCAGTTACGTATCGGCTATTGTGGGTCGGCCATGGTAGTTTTAAGAAGGCTTGCAATGTTCGCCGCTTTTGGCTTAACCAAATAGAATTTACGAACATAGTGCTCAAAGTCGTTCAGAATTGTCTGACCCCATGCACTGCCTGTTTTATCTACATGAGCTTCAATCACTTGTTGCAAATGAATGCGATGCTCTTCTGTTTGCTCGCTTGAAATACGGTTTAGATCGATTAGCTCATGGTTGCAACGGTCAAAGAAGTCGCCTTCCATATCGAGTACATACGCAAAACCACCCGTCATACCAGCACCGAAGTTAAGTCCAGTACGGCCCAAAATCGTGACGATACCGCCAGTCATATATTCACAGCAATGGTCGCCTGTGCCTTCGATAACTGCGTGTGCGCCAGAGTTACGGACGCCAAAACGCTCACCTGCAGTACCAGCAGCATATAGCTTACCGCCAGTTGCACCATAGAGACAGGTATTACCGATGATGGCCGTTTCTTGTGCTATAAAGTTTGAGTCTTTTGGCGGATAAATAACAATCTCACCGCCTGCCATACCTTTGCCCACATAGTCATTGGCATCACCTTCAAGCTCGATATTTAAACCGCCAGCATTCCACACACCCAAACTTTGTCCTGCAGTACCAGTTAAACGAAGTTTGATTGGCATATCGCTCATGCCAAGGTTGCCCCAGACTTGCGCAATCTCACCAGAAATACGAGCACCGATAGAGCGGTCACAGTTACCAACGAAATAGCTATAATCGCCGCCTGCCCCTTTGCGAATGTTCACAAGCATATCGCTAATCATCTGCTCAGCAAGCAAACCTTTATCAAACGGCTCATTACGCTCAACCTGACAAGTTTGTGCTTTGCCTACGCTGGCTGGGTGACTAAATAGCAATGGCGTTAAATCAAGATGACGCTGCTTATCCGTATTACCTTCTAAGATATCAAGCAAGTCAGTACGACCAACCAGCTCTTCCATACTACGAACACCTAGCGCTGCCAACCATTCACGTGTTTCGGTCGCGACAAACTTAAAGAAGTTAATCAGCATTTCTGCTTCGCCAATGAAATGCTCATCACGCAGCTTGGCTTTTTGAGTAGCAACACCTGTCGGACAGTTGTTTAAATGGCAAATACGTAGGTACTTACAACCAACTGCAATCATCGGTGTGGTACCAAAGCCAAAGCTCTCTGCACCCAAGATAGCAGCTTTTACTACATCCAGTCCTGTTTTTAGACCACCGTCAGTCTGGACACGTACCTTATCACGTAACCCATTCACTCGTAGAGACTGGTGAGTCTCAGCCAAACCTAGCTCCCATGGCGAGCCTGCATGATGGATAGACGATAGCGGAGACGCTGCCGTACCACCGTCATAGCCCGAGATAGTAATCAAATCGGCATAGGCTTTTGCAACGCCTGTCGCGATCGTACCAACACCTGGACGTGAGACCAATTTAACCGATACCAATGCATCTGGATTGACTTGTTTTAAATCAAAAATCAGCTGTGCCAAATCTTCGATAGAATAAATATCGTGATGCGGCGGCGGTGAAATCAAGGTCACACCTGGCACTGAATAACGCAAACGTGCAATCAGCGCGTTGACTTTACCACCAGGTAGCTGTCCACCTTCACCAGGCTTGGCACCTTGGGCTACTTTAATCTGCATGACTTCAGCGGAGCGAAGATAAGCAGGCGTTACCCCAAAACGACCAGAAGCAACTTGCTTAATTTTTGAGTTACGCAATGTGCCATAACGTGCAGGATCTTCACCGCCCTCACCAGAGTTTGAGCGACCACCGATGGTATTCATAGCCATCGCAATCGACTCATGCGCTTCAGGAGATAGCGCGCCTAAAGACATGCCAGCTGAGTCAAAACGCGTCAAGATTTCAGAGATATCTTCCACTTCATTGACATCGATACTGTTGTCAGTTTTCAGTTGCAACAAATCACGTAAAGTAGCAACCGGACGGCTATTAACTAGATCCGCATAATTACGGTAATTATCGTAATCACCAGTACGTACTGCAGTATGCAGGCTGTTAATCACATCAGGATTAAAGGCATGGTACTCTTTGTTGAAGACAAATTTGAGCAAACCACCCTGATCTAGAGGAGCGCGTCGCTTAAACGCATTGGCAGCCAATTGTGCTTGATCAGCAGCAAGGTCTGCAAAGGTAGCGCCTTTAATACGGCTTTGTACGCCTTTAAAGCATAAATTGACGACTTCTTCTGAAAGACCGACTGCTTCAAACAACTGCGCGCCGCGATACGACACAATGGTAGAGATACCCATTTTTGATAAGATTTTTAGCAAACCTTTATCCAAGCCTTTGCGGAAATTAACACGGGCTTGAATCGGATCACCAAGTAGCTCACCAGTAGCAACCAAATCATCAATGACATCATATGCTAGATATGGATATACACAAGTTGCACCAAAGCCGATCAATACCGCTATTTGATGCGAGTCACGAGCAAGACCTGTCTCAATGATTAAATTAGCATCGGTACGGATACCTTGCGCGATTAGATAATGATGCACAGCACCAGTAACCATAATGGCATTGGCGGGTACTTTGTCTGCATCGATATCTTTATCAGACAAGACAATCAACGTATTACCTGAGCGAATGTTATCTGCCACTTGCTCACAAATAGCCACGATAGCATCAGATAGCTCTAAAGTACGGTCATAGTTCAGATCAATACGAGCCATCTTGAATGCTGGATCATCCAAAGTTTCAAGCTGCTGCATCTTGCTGGCTGACAATACTGGCGATGACAAAATAATACGATGAGCGTCTCTTGCAGATGGCGCAAATACGTTAGTCTCAGCGCCTAAACAGGTCTGCAACGACATTACGATTGATTCACGTAATGGATCGATTGGCGGATTGGTCACCTGTGCAAACTGTTGACGGAAGAAATCACCGACATGGCGAATTTGCTGCGACAGTACAGCCATTGGCGTATCGTCACCCATTGAGCCGACTGGTTCTTGACCATTTTCAGCATTAGGGCGAATGATTTCTGTGCGCTCTTCATTGGTGATGTGATACATCTTTTGTAGCGCTTTTAGCTTATCACCGCGGCACGCTTGCGTTGCCAACGTCTCTTCTAGACGTTCATCATCACGAACACGCGTTGCTTCTTCACGCAACCATTTGCGATATGGATGCGCCGTTTTTAGTAAAGTTGCAATAGCTGTCGTATCTAGAATTTGACCAGTCAACGTGTCAATGACCAGCATTTGACCAGGTCCAACGCGACCTTTTGCCAGTACATCTTGTGGCTCATAATCCCAAACACCCACTTCTGACGCAACAGTGATATAGCCGTTCTTGGTGGTTACCCAACGTGACGGGCGCAAACCGTTTCTATCGAGCATACAGACCGCATAGCGTCCATCCTGAATAACTAGACCTGCTGGACCGTCCCACGCTTCCATATGCTGTGAGTAAAACTCATAAAACGCACGCAGATCCATATCCATGCTATCAACGTTCTGCCACGCTGGGGGTACCAAGATAGACATTGCATGGAATAGGTTCATACCGCCAGACATAAGCACTTCGAGCATGTTATCTAAGCTTGATGAATCTGAACCGGTACTATTTACAAGTGGTGTCAACTCATTCAAGTTAGGCAGTTTGTCTGATTTCAGCTTGGGCGTACGGGCTTTAGACCAGTTGCGGTTACCTGTAATGGTATTTAACTCACCATTGTGCGCAAGATAACGGAATGGCTGTGCCAGTGGCCAGCGCGGCAAGGTATTGGTTGAGAAACGCTGATGGAATACTACGATATGTGACGCCAAACGCTCATCTTGCAAATCCAAGAAAAACGCTGGTAAGTCTGAAGGCATTACCAAGCCTTTGTAAATAATAGTCTGACAACTCAATGAACATACATAGAATAGCTCATCATCCGTCAAACGCTGCTCTGCTTTTTTGCGTGCAACAAATAACTTACGGTTGAAATCATCAGCAGCCAAGTCATCTGGCGCATTAACGAACACTTGCTTAAAGTCTGGCAATGTCTCACGACCAATCTCACCAACAATACTCAAGTCGAGTGGTACATCACGCCAGCCAGCCACTTCTAATCCTTGGGCGGTAATCTCATCGCTCAATACTTGTTGGCTATGCTTGGCTTTATCGCTATCTAAATTAACGAACACCATACCGACAGCAAAGTTGTCCGTAATGGCAAATTGCTGCTCGTCAGCAATCTGTTTAAAGAAATCGGTAGGCGTCGCTAATAGCAAGCCACAACCATCACCAGTTCTACCGTCAGCAGCAACACCGCCGCGATGTGTCATACAACTTAAACTATGAATGGCAGTTTTTACCAAATCATGGCTCGCTTCACCCTCAATATGGGCAATTAGGCCAAAACCGCAATTATCAGAAAAATCATCTGGCGTGGCCAGGTGTGTTTGTGAGGAAATCATTGACATAGCTTGTCCTTTTAAGTAGACGGGCAACTTACATTTCCAATGCGGAGTATAAGTTGGTACCCGTAAGCAGAACGGGCTGATAGTGGATATTCGTGTGTTCGAATTGGCAAATAGCGCAATGCTCGATAGACATCATACTCTAAGAGAAAGTAAAACCCTTGACCCTCCTGGTCATTAGCTGATGTCTTGACATGTGGTCCGTGTATCAAAAGATAGTAAGTAGCAGCCCTTGGCAACGGGAGAATCTACGCCCTTAAATGCCAGTTACTCAATCAGTGATATCTAATGCCATTCATTTAAGCATCATTTGTTATGTTGTCATGTCTAGCATTTAAAGCTAAGCATACAATAACTTAATAACAGTGCACTTGTTTATCTTGAATATCTGACGCTCTGTATTCAAGCACTTTGTTTACCCTAAAAAGAGTGACAATAAGAGAGGTTGCGTCACTTACGATAACCTAATTATGGATAGTAAGTAACCGCGCTTGAGACAATAATATTTAGTAAAGAACTCTAAAAACTAAGAAAAAACCACTAAATAGTTGTTAAATAGACATTTTTTACGATAACTATACAGAACGTCGCCCACAGTTATATTAGTTAATGATTGTCGAAAAATCTAGTCTTTTCTATCGATTCATTAGCCATAAATTGTAAGAGGACTTATTACTATTGGTTATAAGACAAATAAAACTGCTATTAAAATTTTAATGTAAACCATATAAACGACATTTAGCAAAAGGCCTTGATAATACTTAACAGTAGTAGCTTGCCGCTTATTGTGACGATAAAACTATTTTGTATAGTGCTAAAAAAACCCACTAACCAAATCGCTAGTGGGTTAAATTAATCAGACAAAAACTAATTACTCTTATCTTCTATTAGCGCTTTTATACTGTCGCTATTATTTTTGGGAGGATTTGCGTTAGCACTTTTGCCATTAGCATTTGAATTATTATTTGTGCTACTAGGGGGCTTAGGCGTTGGCACGACTGGGGGCTTCTTACTGGTACTGCTCTCCGCCGGTGCCGCAGGCTTTTTGTTTTCTGGCGCAGGCTTACTTGCGTTATTTTCGTCTTTTGACGATGCTTCAGATATTGTCTGCGTCTCACCACCAACCGTACGCTCTTCGCTAACAGATAATGTGGCAGAGGTATCTACCGACTGACGAATACTCTCTTGAGCGGTGCTACTATTAGCGCTTTCTTGGTTACCTCGATTACTGTTAGCATTAGCTGCTTGAGCAGCGGCGTCATCAGCTTCTTCTTGCAAACGAGCAGGCACTTCACGCTTGGTAGGTTTTAAATCGACGGCACGTGTACGTTTTGTACTTAGATCTTTTACTGGATCAGGACGCTCATAGTTATCAATGATACTGACATATCGATTAATCTCTTCTGGCAGTACACGTACGTTTGTAGGTAACTTAAAGTCTATTAACTTTGCGGCTCCTACTGCTTCTTGCGGGCTACTCATAATCCCATAAGTCAGCATATAACGGACTTGCTTTTCATCATCCAGATAACGGAAGTAAGCAAATTTATCGCGATCTTGACGGCCTTCTAAGTAGCTAACAATCACATCGTTTTCAGCGACATTCATTACTTGAACAGTCCACTTGCCTTTATTAGCCAGCAGATAACGCTTGTCTTTAAACTCATCAGGATAATCGCGCAAATCCCGAATCGTTGCATCAAAGTTAATCGGTTGTACATCCGTATCTAGCTCATGCAGCGATTCGACTTTTAGTGGTTGTTCAAACTCTTCATTCAAAATCTCTGGCGCTGATATCGGTGCATTTTCAATTTTGGCACCCATGGCTGGCGTTTGACTAAACATCCATACTAACGCTGTGACCACCCCTAAAAGTAGGGTCACTATTAGCCAAATCAGTGCTTGACGACTGTATGATTGGCTAGCAGTACGCGTTTTTGTTTTTGATGTTGCCATGAGGCGGTCCTTGGTAAACACATGTTTTACAGCATAATATAAATGCTTATTCAAACAGAGGTACAGCTAACCAGTTGGCTATAAGTACGAGATTTTAGTATAAATATATAAACGATAATTCTTGAGACGTTACGCGCTATGTTTTGACAAAACTTCATGCAATAGCTCGCTGTCAAACTCATTAGTCATTACCGCATCGCCAATTGATTTTAACAAAATTAGGCGGATTTGTCCGTGTTTCACTTTTTTATCGTGTCCCATTAAATCTAAAGCAGTGTCTACATCGATAGCTGGTGGCGTAATAGGTAAGCTTGCCAATTCTAAAACACGCTTAATACGTACAACTTCATCATCAGTTAGCCAACCAATTTTTTGCGATAGCTCAGCTGCTTGTACCATACCAGCCGCCACTGCTTCGCCATGTAACCAATTGCCATAGCCTTCATGTGTTTCAATCACATGACCAAAAGTATGTCCAAAGTTCAATAGCGCGCGCACACCGGACTCTCTTTCGTCTTGTGCTACTACATCAGCCTTGTACTGACAGCAGCGCTTTACAGCTTCACCAAGTACTGCTAAATCAAGCGACATCATTGCAGGCAAGTTTGCTTCAAGCCACGTTAAAAATGCCTCATCCATGATAAGGGCATATTTGATAATCTCGGCCACTCCAGCCGATAGCTCACGTGCAGGCAGTGTCTTAAGCGTACTCATATCGGCAAGCACCATTTGCGGCTGCCAAAAAGCACCAATCATATTTTTACCTTGCGGATGATTGATACCTGTTTTACCACCAACACTAGAATCTACTTGTGACAATAGCGTCGTTGGAATTTGAATAAAATTGACACCACGCATAAAGCTAGCAGCAGCAAAACCAGTCATATCTCCAATTACACCACCGCCAAGGGCAACAAGTGTCACATCGCGATTGAAATGTTCTGTCATTAGCGCATCATAAATCTGATCAATACTTGCCTGATTTTTGTATTGTTCACCATCTGGCAGTACGCACACCTTTACCGTAAACTGCTCTGCTAACTCATCTTCTAATGCTTTTAAGTATAAAGGTGCCACAGTGTCATTAGTGACAATCAAAACCTGACGGCCACTGATATAAGGCGTGATTTGCTTCGCCATACTGCTATGTTCAGTCTTAGATTGTTCAGTAATGACAATAGGATAATCATGACTTTGCGTCTGAACTATTAGGCCATCATGAAACGGCATTACCATGTGATACTCCTAAAGCATTTTCGATGAGGTAAAAGTAATTGAGTCTGCATATCAATCGTAGTTGCCAGTCTATTACTAATCTTCTTGGTGCGCTGATGCGTCGGTAGTGCAGTCGACGAATGATTCTAGCTGTTGCATCAATTGATTGACCATATGGCGTGGATACGTGTGACCAGTAGGCATAATAATATGGGCGACTTGGCGATAGAGTGGATCGCGAGCACTGTACAAATCTTGCAATATTTTTCTAGGATTAGGCTGCTGCAATAACGGTCGAGACTTGTCTTTAGAGGTGCGTGCCAGCTGTACCTCGACAGGTGCATTAAGATAGACGACGATGCCACGCTGTTTTAGGAACTCTCGGTTTTCAGCACACATGACTGCACCGCCACCGGTCGCTAATACGATTTGAGAGTTTTGGGTCAATTCATCAATGGCACGCGTTTCACGCTCACGGAAACCTGCCTCACCTTCTTTGGCAAATATCCAAGCAATGTCAGCACCTGTCTGCGATTCAATATACCAATCACTGTCTACAAAAGTGCGACCCAACTGCTTGGCAAGCAGTTTTCCAATTGTCGTCTTCCCTGCTCCCATCGGACCCACTAAAAACACCGACGGTAATTCCTGCCCCATAATACTTACTCAGCTAAATTAGGTATGATACAACGTCATTGTTATTCTGGCTAGTAATGAGCCGTGATTATTGTGAGTAAAATTTAGAGCACACTATTCATCAGTACATACATAAATACTGCAGCTCGAAAACCACGAATTTCGCGCATAAAAAAAGCAAGCACTATGGCTTACTTTTTTTAGCAATTATCTAACCACTTTAGGACTAGTTCAGACGACTCGTACCATCATTAATAAGCTTTGGAGTTACGAAAATAAGTAGCTCTTCTTTGTCGTTGCTTCGTACATCTTTACGGAAGGCACGACCGATATAAGGTAAATCACCTAAGAAAGGGACCTTAGTTACGCCATTACTAGTGCGATTTTTAAAAACACCGCCCAGTACGACTGTCTGACCATCTTCAATAATAACATTGGTTGATATAGAGTCTTCAGAGATAGCAACCTGATTATTGATGATTGTCGGCGTGCCGTTAGTAATGACCAATTGCAGACCAATTTTACCATCAGGTGTAATATTCGGTGTGGCTTCTAAGCTAAGTGCTGCTTCTTTAAAGCTGGTCGTTGTGGCACCACTGGCTGATGCTTCTTGATACGGAATCTGCGTACCGGACGAGACTTTTGCTGTTTGCTTATCTGCTGTCAAAATCTTTGGTGTAGAAATAACTTCACCACGGTTATCCGCCTGCAGTGCTGATAATTCAAGATCAAGCATTACGTCAGACATACTGAGCAAACCAAAGGCAATACTACCAGCTGGGTTAGAAACGCCTAAATCAACGTTTAGGTTATCAGGACTAGTAATGTCATAAGAAGGATAAGAAACGGTTTGACCATTTACGGTCGTCGTCTCTATATCAAAGTCCTTAAGATCAGCTAGTGTTTGGTTGCTACCACCGACCAATAAGCTACGGTTATTAGCTGCACCATTTGATAGGATGCCCCAGCGAACGCCAATTTCTTTACTAAAGCTATCCGTGGCACTAACGATACGCGCTTCAATCATGACCTGACGAACGGGGATATCAATTTTGCTGATTAATTTGTGAATATTTTCGATACTCTCAGCCACGTCTTTAATGATCAAAGTATTGGTACGATCATCAACGGTCACCGTGCCACGATTAGACAACAACGTATTGTTATCATCGGCTCGGTTTGAGGTGCCACCGCCAGATGAACCACTACCTTGAGAGATAAGCGTCAATACATCTTGCGCTATAGCATAGCTCAAACGGATATACTCAGTCCGTAATGGTGCATAAGACTTCACGGCTTGCTGTGCTTCAAGCTCCTTTGCTTCTTGCTCAGCAAGCTCTGTAGCAGGCGCAACCAAAATCACATTACCATTTTCACGCTTGCCTAAGTTTTTGCTTTTCAAAATAATATCGAGGGCTTGGTCCCAAGGAACATTGATTAAACGCAGGGTGATGTTGCCAGCAACAGAGTCACTTGCCACGATATTCATCTCAGTAAACTGCGCCAAAATATCTAAGACACTACGAACCTCAACATCTTGGAATTCCATAGATAGCGGTTCGCCACTATAGACTCTTTCTTCCAGCGTCGGCTCACGTAACAACTCAGGCTTTTTAATACCAATATTTAACTGATTACCTGATTGGTAGGCTTGATACTCATAATCGTCATTCATGTTAATGGTGACGACGCCATTCTGACCTTGGTTTTTGGTATCAATACTACCAACAAGACCACTGTTAATATTCAATCGGCGTAGTAAGTTTCTCGGAACCGTACTACCAGTCAAACGTACGACAAGTTTATTACCTTGACGCTGCACATCTACTGGAATAGCTTCGTTGGCAAGTACCATACTGACGTTACCGCCACCATCGTTACCTGCTGAAAAATTGACTGCGCTTAGCCCATCATAGCTATACTGCTTGCTTACTTGCGAAGCAGCCAATTGAGGATTCAAAAGCGGATTGACTCTGACCACCATCGTATCAGCTGGCACTTCGTTCTTCACGACAACCTTGCTCGTAGTACGTACAGGTGCCACTGGTACGGTAGAGCTCTCAACAATAGGCGTAACGACAGCGGTCGTTGTCATACTATTATTGTTATTGAGAACATCTTGAATCGGGTCGCTGGTAATGACAGGACGATTAGGATCAGTGATGGTCAGCAATAAATCATTGCCTTCAATCGCTGTCGTATAATTTCCTGACTCTTTCAAACCAACAATGAGGCGCGTGGTACTGTCACTACTTAGCGTAGTAACGTCATTAATCGCACCGATGTTATATTCATTAAAGCGGCTAGCAAGCCCATTCTGTACTTGTTCGAAATCTAGGACTAAGCGACTAGGATCATCAAGCTGATAGGCTGCAGGCAATACTGGCAATCCTGTAAACCCCAAACGCATTTGCGTCACTGCAGGTGCGGTCTGTACTACAGAGACATTATCGATGCGCTGTGCAGCATGAGCACTATTGGTCACAGCCACCATACTGACTGCCAGTGCTGAAATGGCAAAAGCAGAAGACATGCGGTTGCTCATCATCATTACCTTGTTATTGCGTACTGTCATTATTTATTCCTCAAAAAATCTGCCGACTTAGCTTATAGGGGATACCAGCGACTGGGGTTTTTCTACAAACCCTGCGCGGCTATCTGGCACAATTTCAATCAAGTTAACCTGGGTCGGCGTGATTTCAACAATACGGCCGTCATTCAATCCAAGATAATCGCCTACTTTAACACTCGCAACCGAACCATCAGGACGTTGTATCAATGCATATCGCTGACCTTCGGGCGAAATCACCACACCTCGGAAGACCAATTGCGACAGTTCATACTGCTCAAGCGGTTCTTTGATTCTGTTGATATCTGGTCGTACACCATCTATAGGAGTGGTCGGGCCTTGTACATTGACTAAACTCGGTGGTAAAAATGGACTACGCTGCGAGCTAGCGCTATATACAAAATCCTCTACCAGCTCGGCTTTAGGCGGCGGCTCAATAGGCTGCGCAGGCTGGTTGCGGATATCGGTCATTGCCTGCTCTGCCATACCTATGCGGTCACTACACCCTGTCATAGATAAAACAGCGACACTTAAAACCAATAGCATGGGCATTCTTTGGATATTCATTAGTTGCCTCCTGCATTTGTATCAGTAGCGGCGGCGGTATCACCTTCAGGAGCCGCTTCTTTAGAGCGATAAGTCTTAGTTTGCAAGACTAAGTTAAGCTCTGGCAAAACATCCAATGTAGGCTGTGGATTGCTGACTTCAAAATCATGCATCGTAATAATTCGAGGAAGTGCAGCAAGACCACTGATAAAGCTACCAAACTGATGGTACTCACCCAAAGCCGCGATACGTATTGGCTGCTCAATAAAGAATTCATTTTCAATTTCAGGCTCTACTGAAATATCCTGAAAACGGATATTACTACCAACGCCTGTCATGTTTATGCCTTCTACCAATTCTGACACACGCGTATCTTTCGGCAACTGATCCAACAAAGTATTAAATTCAGTTTCCATTTGGACAACTTGCGCCTGATACGCTTTTAAATGACGTGCGCGCGACTCTTTTTCGCGGTAACTATCGAGCAAGGTCTGCTGCTGGCTTTCAGCCGCATTAATCTCGTCAATTTTGCTACTGATGGGTAATGCCCATGACAATGCTGCGATGAAGGTAATGATAAGTCCAATCACTGTCACTTTTACAGGTAGTGGCCAACTGCCATAATTTTCTGAATCTAGCGACTCAAAACTACGGCGAAACTCATTTAAATCGAATTGCTTTTTTGGCTTTAAAGCAGATTTTTTGGTTTTAGAGAGGCTCTTTTTGCGGATAAGCTTCATAACGCACCTCCTAGACCAGTATCGGTATCAGCAGCAGTCGGAGTTTCAGATTGTACTCTAGTCGTTACTACAAACTGTACGTAACTATCTTCAGGATAAACAGGGCGCGCTTGCTCACCAGTATTAACCGTGTTGTTGAGGGCTGGAGCAGCCTCATAAGCGCTAATATTCTGTTGAATATTACTTACTGCTGAGTTGCCCATCCATTTACTGTTATCAAGATTACGAATCAGGCTAGACACAATATTTGGATTATCCGCTAAGCCTGTCAAAGTTAGCGTATCGCCTTCACGTTTGAGGTTATTTAGATAAAGTGCTGGTGGAATAGCTTTAGCGAGATCGTCCCATAAACGTACAGGCACAGGACGTCGTCCCTGCAAGTCTTGAATGACTTGCATGCGTGAAATAATGTCTTCACGGCGCTGTTCTAAACTGTCAATTTCGGTCAATGCAGTGTCTAAGCGAGTGTTTTCTTGTTCGATCAATGCGTTGGCATCAAGCTGCTCATCAAGTTCATTATTAAAATAACTCCATGAAGCGAAGGCTGCTAATAGTGTCAGTAATGTCACCGCCACTATCAATGTCATAAACTCTTTGTTACGACGTTCACGCTCTTCTTGTCGCCAAGGTAAAAGGTTAATACGAGCCATTAGTCAAAGCTCCTTAACGCAAGACCGCATGCAGCCATTAAGCTTGGCGCATCAACCGCCAATTGCTCATTATCGATATTTGGTGCAATAGTCATATTGGTAAAAGGGTTGGCAACACTGACAGTTACACCCAGCTTTTGTTGTGCCATACCAGCGAGACCTGCAATAGAACTGCTGCCCCCTGCAAGCACCACATGATCGATACTGCTATATTGACTTGATGAGAAATAAAACTGTAAAGAGCGAGTGATCTGTTGAATGGTATTTTCTATAAAAGGGGTCAGTACTTCAGGATAATAATCATCAGGTAAGGTACGTTCGCGTTTACTCAATGTCGCTTCTTCTGCTGATAGGCCATAGCGATTTTGTATTGCCTCGGTCAGCTGAGCACCGCCAAACAACTGCTCACGACTATAAATAAACTCGCCATTCTTAGCGATATATAATGTGGTCTGATTATGGCCAATATCTACCAACGCTACTAGTTCTGGTACATTCGGTAGGCTATCTACCATCAATCCAAACGCGCGCTCGATTGCATGAGACTCGATATCCATAATTTTCGTTTGCAAGCCACCAAAGGCCAAAGCATCGACACGTTGGTCGACGTTCTCTGAGCGAGAGGCAGCAAGCAACACCTGAACCATATCTTCACTAACCAAAGACGGTCCTAATACTTCAAAATCTAGATTGACGTCTTCTAATGGATAAGGCACATACTGGTCAGCATCCAAACGTATTTGCGCCTCACGCTCAACATCGCTGAGTGTCATATCCATATCAATGATTTTAGTAATCACCGCAGAGCCAGAAACAGCGGTCGCAGCATTGCTACCCGCGACTTGGCAGCGTCGTGCCAAGACCGTTATAATATTACCAGCAGCTTCTGTATCTACTAGAATCTTATCAACCACGATACCTTCCGGTAGTCTTTCAATACCATAAGATTTTAGGTGGAACATGCCTTGCTGACGCTGTATGTCAACCAACTTTACTGAAGTGGCACAAATATCCACGCCAATCAAATGTCGACTTTTGGAAGTAAATAGCCTCACTAGCTCTATACCTTATATTAAGTGTACAATCTGGTAGTTATTTGTAATATATTCAATACAATACTTTACTTAATTGATAGATTCAAGCATTTAAAAATATATTAAGGCCAACTTACACATTTATTATGACCTGCCTATTTTGTTCAATGTATAATAATATTGTCTGCTACAAATTCTAACTAATAAGTCTTATTATGGCCAAAACAAATGCTACCGCTCGTCTCATTCGCTTTTTGGTGGGACTTTTTATCGCTTGCCTAGCATTGGCAGTTGTTCTAGCACTTGCTGTACCTATTGGTTTTTATGGGATGGCCATGTATCTATCGCCGACCCTACCTAGTACGCAAGAAATTAAAACAGCCAAATTAGAAATGCCATTACAGATTTATAGTAGTGATGATAAATTAATCGGCCAATACGGCAATCGTTTATCATTACCAGTTAGTTTTGATGAGATTCCTGAAGATTTAACCCATGCCTTTTTGGCAGCCGAAGATGCTTCTTTCTTTCAGCATAGTGGAATTAGCATTAAAGGTCTTGGTCGCGCTGTCACCGAAGCAGTCACTGATGACGATGGTCAGACCGGTGGCTCTACCATTACGATGCAGGTCGCTAAAAACTATTTCTTAAGTCCAGAACGTACTTTAAACCGTAAACTAACAGAGTTGTTTTTGGCGCGGAAGATAGAAGACGAACTGAGCAAAAATGATATTTTGACGTTATATGTCAATAAAATCTATCTAGGCGAAGGCGCCTATGGCATCCGCGCTGCGGCCAAAAAATATTATAGTAAGTCATTAGACAACCTAACTATTGCTGAAATGGCCATGTTAGCAGGTCTACCAAAAGCCCCTTCAAAGTATAATCCTGTTGCCAATCCTAGCCGTGCACTGACTCGCCGTAACTGGATCGTTGGACGCATGCATGAGCTTGGCTATATTACCAAAGCTCAGTATGATGAAGCGGTCAACTCCCCTATAGGTATCAACCTATATAAAGAAAAGCTCGATGTAAATATGCCTTATTTGGCAGAAATGACGCGCGCTTCTTTAGTCGAACGTTACGGTGATCAAGTCATGCACGGTGGTTGGCGCGTACGTCTCACAGTAGACAGTAAAGCGCAAACAGATGCAGAAGCAGCAGTAGTAACAGGATTGATTGCCTACGAGCATCGCCATGGTTGGCGCGGGGCTGAAGCAAATGATGAGCCTCTCGAGAACTTCCAACGCTACAGCAATATGTCTCCTGCCAAAGTGACCAAAGTCAATTCTCGTAGTTTTAATGCAGTCCTACAATCTGGTGAAGAAGTGACCGTTAATTGGTCTGGTATGAAATGGGCACGTAAATATATTTCTGCTGACCGTATTGGTTATTATCCTAGTAATGCCAGTCAAGTTGTTAAGAAAAACGATATCGTTCGTGTGATACCTACTACGAATGGCAACTGGCAACTAGGTCAAATACCTAAAATTCAAGGCAGTTTGGTCTCGTTAAATCCAGAGACTGGTGCTGTCAATGCATTGGTTGGTGGCTTTGATTTTAACCACAGTAAATTCAACCGCGCCTTACAAGGCTGGCGTCAACCTGGCTCAACCATTAAGCCACTTGTTTATACCGCTGCTTTAGAAAAAGGTTATCGTCCAGATACCATCGTTTCTGACCGAGCTATTCAAGTAGGTGACTGGAAACCGAAAAACTCTGATGAACGTTTCTTAGGTGATATCACTTTACGTCGTGGTTTATATTTATCCCGTAACCTCGTATCTATTCGCTTGTTACAAGCTATCGGTATCTCAAGTACGCGCAACCTATTAGATGAATTCGGTCTTGATAAAGAAAAGCTACCAACAACCTTGTCATTAGCACTTGGAGCAGGACAAGCCACACCATTACAAATGGCCACGGCTTACTCAACCTTCGCCAATGGTGGTCATCGTGTCCAACCTTACTTTATTGAACAAATTTACAATTATAAAAACGAGCTGTTGTTTCAGGCCAATCCACGTCAAGCATGTGCACTATGCTTTAACGAAAAGCTTGAAAAGGTTAATAGCAACTTAGTTGAAGAGTATGAGAAGTCAATTGAAGCGCTTGATGATAGCAGTAATGAAATAACTGCCGATAATACATCATCAGAAAGCAATGATGGTAGCGAAACAACAGATAAAGAGCTTGATTTAACGGTATATAACGCAGGTCCACAGTCAGACCGCCTAAAAGCGCCTGCCGTACAATATGTAAGGGCCAAACAAGCACCGCGCATACTGCAACCTAGAGTCGCTTTTGAGATGGCCGATATACTACGCGATGTAGTCCAACGCGGTACAGCGGTAAGAGCAAAGGCATTAGGTCGCAATGATATCGGTGGCAAAACTGGTACCACCAATCAGGCCAAAGACGCATGGTTTGCAGGATTTCATCCTACCAATGCGACAGTAGTATGGATGGGATTCGATCAACCATCTACTATGGGCCGCCGTGAATATGGTGGTGTGGCAGCGCTGCCAGTATGGATGGACTTTATGAAAGCTCAGCTGAAAGACACGCCAAGCCAATGGGTATCTATCAATAATCGCTCAAAATCCAGAAAGCAACAGCAAAGTATCATAGAGATGACTGATGATGGTATCCTAGTTAACGACGCCTCCAATAAATCAGCAAAACCAGTCAAGACTCAAACCCAGCAGCGTAAGCCTTCGGTTACAGAGCCTACTGAGGAGACGAGCACTCCACCATCAACGAAACCAAGTAGCAATCGCAGTGGTGACAGCGTACCGGAAAATCCATTAACGGTGACACCTGTTGAAAGTATGCCACCGATGCCTGAGTGATAAGTAAGAGCATTCTTAATTAATAAGAAAAAGGCTTATTCAGCAATGACTGAATAAGCCTTTTTTATGCGCTGTAGACTATGGCCTACCCTACTTAATCATACTTTAAAATGGTTCAATAAATAGCGGTCAAAGAATAAATTTGCTAGTTTACTTCCTATTAGAATTCAACCATACCTGCACGCAGTTGTTCAATCAACTCTAAAAGCTGATTACGCCATTCCCGTATCGTTGTTTCATCAGGTAGCCATTGGTTAGATAAAGTGACAACATTGACAATCAAGTCTGGCGACGCTGAATGACTGCTTGGCGCTTCATCGACGATAGTATCTGGCGGTACTGCATAAAGACAACGCTGATAAGCACGTTCTATATTGGCGATAAAACCTTGCTGCTGTAATTGCTGCAAACGCTGAATCTCAGGAGATACTTGGGTACGCTCGCTCAGTGTTTGCTCAATATCGAGCAAAGTTGGCGCCGTCATATTTAGGCTGTAGAAATGACCGAGCTCCTGAATAAATGCCAATAAAGCACCATGCAAGTGAAAAATAGCAGTCTCACAGTGTGCTTGGTATAACTGCTTATCATTGGTACTTCCTGCAGATTGGCAAGATAAACGACAGAAATATAACTTTTGATTGGTTCGATCTGCTTGATATTTGGCGACGCGAGTTTTACCTGCCATTTGCTAATTATCCTTCTATAAGTAGTGAATTAGAGCCTATTTCCAGTGTACTATTTTTTTAGATAATAGCACCATGCCTTTCTCAGTTTTTTATACGCACAAAAAAGCCAGCAACTTAGGCTGGCTTTTTTATCAAATTAAGAATGAATCAAAATACTTAATACGATTAATTATCTTGATTTAATTCTTGAGCAAATGCTTCGTCGAAGCTTGCAAAATCTTTGCTATCAGTGCTTGCAGTCATATCAAACGCTGCATTCAAATCTTTATCTTGTAGCTTCTGATCTGCTTTTTCTTTGCGTGCTTTATGATAAGCAAGACCAGTACCTGCAGGGATCAAGCGACCAACAACCACGTTTTCTTTCAAACCACGTAGCTCATCCACTTTACCAGTCACAGCAGCCGCAGTTAGTACACGGGTGGTTTCCTGGAAAGAAGCCGCTGAGATAAAGCTTTCAGTTGCTAGACTTGCTTTGGTGATACCTAGTAATTGACGCTCAAACTGTACTGGGAATTTATCTTCCGCTTCTAGCTTCGCATTCAATGCTTTGATATCTGCATACTCGACCTGATCACCTTTGAAGTGACTTGAATCGCCGCCGTCAGTGATTTCAACTTTACGCAGCATCTGACGAATGATAACTTCGATGTGCTTGTCGTTGATTTTTACACCCTGCAAGCGATAAACGTCCTGTACTTCGTTGACGATATAATCAGCAAGTGCCGTCTGACCTTTCAAACGCAAGATATCATGTGGGTTCTGTGGACCATCAGCGATCACTTCACCACGTGCTACCGTCTCATTTTCAAAGACGTTGATTTGACGCCATTTCGGGATTAGCTCTTCATGTACTTCACCATCTTCATTAGTAATAATGAAGCGGTTCTTACCTTTAGTCTCTTTACCAAAGCTTACGACACCAGTCATTTCTGCCATGATGGCGTGATCTTTTGGACGACGTGCTTCGAATAGATCAGCAACACGTGGTAGACCACCGGTAATATCTTTTGTACCAGAAGATGCTTGTGGTACACGGCCTAGAATCGAACCTGCTGCAACTTTCTCACCATCGCTCACGCGGATGATGGTTTCAGCTGGTAAGAAGTAAACCACTTCTTTGCCTTCGTCAGTGTTCAAGATAATCGCAGGACGTAAGTCTTTTGCTGAGCTTGAACGGTCACGCGTGGCTAGAATCTCAAATGAGCTCATACCAGTCGCATCATCAACTTTCACTGTGGCAGTCATACCGTCAGTGATGTCACTGAAGCGTGCTGTACCAGCAAATTCTGTGATGATTGGATGCGTATGCGGATCCCATTTAGCGATAGTTTGACCGCCTTCAACCTGCTCTTCGTCTTTCACAAGTACACTTGAACCATATGGTACTTTATAGCGCTCACGCTCACGGCCAAGCTCATCGGTCAATGCGATTTCAGCTGAACGCGATACGATGACTAAGTGACCATCGGTATGCTGTACTGTTTTCATGTTTTCAAAGTGCGCTTGACCAGCATTACGTACAGAGATGCTGTTGTCTACAGAGGCTGAACTCGCGGCCCCACCTACGTGGAACGTACGCATGGTCAACTGAGTACCTGGCTCACCGATAGACTGAGCAGCCATAACACCAACTGATTCACCAATGTTCACTTTATGACCACGTGCAAGGTCACGACCATAGCACTGTGAACAAACACCATGCTCAACATCACAAGTAATAACTGAGCGTACCCAGATATCATCGATCGCGTTGCTGTCAAGGACGTTAACCCAGTACTCATCGATCAATGTACCAGCTGGAACCAATACTTTATCAGCATCATCATTGTAAGTAACGTCACGAGCAGTCACACGACCCAGTACTAGCTCACCTAATTTCTCAATGATTTCACCACCTTGGATATGTGGCTTCATGAGTAGGCCTTCTTCAGTACCACAATCATCACTAGTGATAACCAAATCTTGTGCCACATCAACTAGACGACGAGTTAGGTAACCTGAGTTAGCTGTTTTCAGTGCTGTATCTGCTAGACCTTTACGTGCACCGTGAGTTGAGATGAAGTACTGTAGTACTGTCAAACCTTCACGGAAGTTAGCTTTAATCGGCGTCTCAATGATTGAGCCATCTGGTTTCGCCATCAAACCACGCATACCTGCCAACTGACGAATCTGTGCCGCACTACCACGAGCACCAGAATCTGACATGATAAAGATAGAGTTGAATGACTTCTGCTCGTCTTCTTCACCTTGTGCGTTAATAACTTTATCTGTTGCCAAGTTGTCCATCATCGCCTTAGCGACTTTGTCATTGGTACGTGACCAGATATCAACTACTTTGTTATAGCGCTCACCAGCAGTTACGAAACCTTGCTCGAACTGATCTTCGATTTCGCGAACTTCGCCTTCTGCCACTTCGATGATTTGCTTTTTAAGTGGTGGAATGACCATGTCGTCGATACCGATAGACACGCCAGATAATGTTGCTTGAGCAAAACCAAGATACATCAATTGGTCAGCAAACATAACACTTTCTTTTACGCCAACTTTACGGTAGCAAGAGTTGATCAAACGAGAGATGTTTTTCTTCGTCATCTCCTGGTTACACTCATCAAACGTCATACCTTTAGGCATGATGTTCCAGATAAGAAGACGACCAGCAACCGTATCTTTGATACTGATTTCTTTAGTCTCGTTACCGTCTTCGTCGATTTGCGTCTCAGTAACACGCACTTTGATCTTAGCGTTTACATGTAGATCGTTTGAACCAATCGCACGCAATGCTTCATTAACGGTAGCAAAAATCATGCTCTCGCCTTTGGCATTGATCGACGAGCGACTGATGTAATATAGACCTAGTACAACATCCTGAGATGGTACGATGATCGGATCACCGTTCGCAGGTGACAAGATGTTGTTGGTAGACATCATCAGGGCACGTGATTCAAGCTGTGCTTCTAGCGTCAATGGCACGTGAACGGCCATTTGGTCACCATCGAAATCGGCGTTGAATGCAGTACAGACAAGCGGATGCAACTGGATGGCTTTACCTTCGATCAATACTGGCTCAAATGCCTGTAGACCCAAACGGTGAAGTGTTGGCGCACGGTTGAGAAGTACTGGATGCTCACGGATAACCATGGCCAGCATATCCCACACTTGTGGCTCTTCACGCTCTACCATCTTTTTGGCAGCTTTAATAGTTGTTGCCAAACCATGAGACAATAATTTGTTATAAGTAAATGGCTTGAATAATTCTAGTGCCATTTTCTTAGGTAGACCACACTGATGTAGACGTAGTGTTGGACCTACAACGATAACCGAACGACCAGAGTAATCGACACGCTTACCAAGTAAGTTTTGACGGAAACGACCTTGCTTACCTTTGATCATATCTGCCAAAGATTTCAATGGACGTTTGTTACTACCAGTGATGGCACGACCGCGACGACCGTTATCAAGCAACGCATCCACTGACTCTTGCAACATACGCTTTTCGTTACGTACGATGATATCAGGCGCGCTTAACTCAAGCAGACGCTTAAGACGATTGTTACGGTTGATCACACGGCGATATAGATCGTTTAGATCTGATGTCGCAAAACGACCACCTTCTAGCGGTACTAGCGGGCGCAAATCTGGTGGTAGTACTGGTAAGATGTTCATTACCATCCACTCAGGCTTGTTATTAGAATCACGGAATGCTTCTAATAATTTAAGACGCTTAGACATTTTCTTAAGCTTGGTTTCAGAACCTGTTTGCGGAATTGCTTCACGCAGCTCATCAATCTCAAGATCGATATCGATGTCTTTTAATAGGTCTTGAACTGCTTCAGCACCCATCTTAGCTGTGAATTCGTCACCAAACTCTTCAAGCGCTTTGTAATAATCTTCATCATCAAGCAACTGGTACTTTTCTAAGCTAGTTAGACCAGGCTCAGTAACGATGTAGCTTTCAAAATATAGAACGCGCTCGATATCACGTAGCGTCATGTCTAGCAATAGACCGATGCGGCTTGGTAATGATTTTAAGAACCAAATATGCGCCACAGGACTGGCTAGGTCGATATGACCCATGCGATCACGACGAACTTTAGCAGTGGTAACTTCAACACCACATTTTTCACAGATAACGCCTTGGAACTTACGGCGCTTATATTTACCACATAAACATTCGAAGTCTTTTACTGGGCCAAAGATTTTGGCACAAAAGAGACCATCACGCTCAGGCTTAAACGTGCGATAGTTGATGGTTTCAGGCTTTTTTACTTCGCCGTGCGACCATGACTTAATAACGTCAGGTGAGGCTAAAGTAATTTGAATGCTATCAAACTCTTGGTTACCGTTGCCGGTAGGGCTTTGCATGATATCGAGTAAATCTTTCAAGTTGCTTCTCCGTTATCTTTATAATCATCTGACAGCGTACCATTGACGCAGATAAGATGAATGAAGGCAATGAATAGGGTTGAGACAAATCACTAAAAGCAGCAGCAATAAAGCAGACTGCCTTTAGTGGACAACTAAGTTAAACAACGAGCTAGTTGCTTTGTTTTAACTCAATATTAATACCCAGTGATTTGATTTCTTTGGTCAGTACGTTAAACGACTCAGGCATGCCTGGATCCATATACTGCTCACCATCAACGATGTTTTTGTACATACGAGTACGGCCTTCAACGTCATCCGACTTCACCGTTAGCATTTCTTGCAAGGTGTAAGTCGCGCCGTATGCTTCTAGTGCCCATACTTCCATCTCACCGAAGCGCTGACCACCAAACTGAGCTTTACCACCCAATGGCTGCTGCGTCACTAGAGAATAAGAACCCGTTGAACGCGCATGCATTTTGTCATCAACCAAATGGTTAAGCTTGAGCATGTACATGTAACCAACGGTTACTTTACGGTCAAACTTCTGACCTGTACGACCATCATATAACGTCTGCTGACCATCGCGATCCATACCAGCAAGCTCTAACAGGTCTTTAACTTGGCTTTCTCTTGCGCCGTCAAATACTGCTGTGCCCATCGGTACACCGCCACGTAAGTTGTCTGCTAGCGCCATGATGTCATCATCACTTAAGCTATCAAGATCAACTTGCTCACCGCCTACTTGGTTATAGATTTTGTCCAAGAAGTCACGTAGCTCTTTGATCGCTGCTTGAGATTTGAGCATACCGTCAATCTTCTCGCCCAAACCTTTCGCTGCCATACCCAAATGCGTTTCTAGAACCTGACCGATGTTCATACGAGATGGTACACCAAGTGGGTTCAATACGATGTCAACGGTATTACCATTTTCATCATAAGGCATGTCTTCAACTGGCATGATGCGCGATACAACACCTTTGTTACCATGACGACCAGCCATCTTATCACCAGGCTGAATACGACGCTTAACCGCTAGATATACTTTAACGATTTTTTGTACGCCATGTTGCAAGTCATCACCAGCAGTCAATTTGCGTTTTTTCTCAGCAAACTTCACATCGATGTCTTTTTGCTTATCAACCAAGTAATCAGCGATTTGCGTTAGACGTTCAGAGATTTCTTCTTCTACTGGTTGGATATCTAGTAAAGTCTCAAGGCTCATATCTTTCATATCAGCCAAGGCCATAACCGTACCAGCTTTTAGACCAGCACCGCCGCTGACTTTTTGGCCATCTAATAGATTACCAATACGGCCACGTGCTGCTTCTTCAAAGATACGTAGCTCTTCTTTCAAATCTTTGCGATAGCTATCAAGCTGCGATTTTTCAATCGCTCTTGCGCGTGCGTCTTTTTCAACGCCATCACGGGTGAAGACCTGTACATCAATAACCGTACCTTTACTTGAAGTCGGTACGCGTAGTGAAGTGTCTTTCACATCAGCCGCTTTTTCGCCAAAGATAGCCCGTAGTAGTTTCTCTTCTGGCGTTAGTTGCGTTTCACCTTTTGGCGTCACTTTACCAACTAAGATATCGCCAGCGTCAACTTCAGCACCGATATAGACGATACCTGCTTCATCAAGACTTGATAATGCTGCTTCACCAACGTTTGGAATATCAGCAGTGATCTCTTCTGTACCTAGCTTGGTATCACGAGCCACACAAGTCAATTCTTGGATATGAATAGTAGTGAAACGATCTTCTTTAACTACTTTTTCAGATAACAAGATTGAATCTTCGAAGTTGTAACCATTCCACGGCATAAATGCGATGCGGATGTTCTGACCTAATGCTAGCTCACCAAGATCCGTTGAAGGACCATCAGCCAAGATATCACCCAAAGCAATCTCGTCACCTTGGTTAACGATGATACGTTGGTTGATACAAGTGTTCTGGTTAGAGCGCGTGTATTTGATCAAGTTATAGATATCGATACCCGCTTCACCAGCAGTCATCTCGTCTTCGTTTACACGAACAACGATACGTGATGCATCAACATCTTCAATCACGCCGCCACGCTTAGCGATAACACAAACACCAGAGTCACGAGCAACGTGACGCTCCATACCCGTACCTACTAACGGCTTATCAGCACGTAGCGTAGGAACAGCCTGACGCTGCATGTTTGAGCCCATCAAGGCACGGTTAGCATCATCATGCTCTAGGAACGGAATCAGACCTGCTGCAACCGATACTACCTGACTTGGTGATACATCCATATGCGTCACTTTTTCTAGCGGCATACGAACAAATTCACCATAGCTACGTACACTGACCATCTCGTCGGATAACGCGCCATCTTCAGTCATCGGAGAATCAGCCTGTGCAATGACAGTGCCTACTTCTTCGATTGCTGATAGATACTCAATAACGTCAGTCACTTTACCATCAACCACACGGCGATAAGGCGTTTCTAAGAAGCCAAAGCTGTTGGTTTTAGCAAATGTCGCTAGTGAGTTGATCAGACCAATGTTTGGACCTTCAGGAGTCTCAATAGGACATACACGGCCATAATGCGTATCATGTACGTCACGTACTTCAAAGCCTGCACGTTCACGAGTCAGACCACCAGGTCCTAACGCTGATACACGGCGTTTATGCGTCACTTCCGACAATGGATTGTTCTGATCCATAAACTGTGATAACTGGCTTGAACCAAAGAATTCTTTCACTGCTGCCGCTACAGGCTTTGAGTTGATCAAATCTTGTGGTGACAAGTTGTCCGATTCTGCTGAGCTTAAACGCTCTTTTACGGCACGCTCAACACGTACTAGACCAACACGGAATTGGTTTTCTGCCATCTCGCCTACTGAACGAATACGGCGGTTACCTAGATGGTCAATATCATCGACATCGCCGCGACCGTTACGAATCTCGATAAGCTCTTTTAGAACGTTAACGATATCATCGTTGGTCAATACACTGCGTTCACGCTGGATATCAGGATCATCAGTGTTGTCAAATTCTAAACCAAGACGACGGTTGAACTTCATACGACCGACGTTTGATAAGTCATAACGATCTGCGTTGAAGAACATGCTCTCAAACAGTTTCTCAGCAGTTTCAACCGTTGGTGGCTCACCTGGACGCATTACTTTGTAGATTTCGATCAACGCTTCTTCACGGCTTGAGGTGCTATCAGCACGTAGCGTATCGGCAATATAACTACCTTGGTCGATATCGTTAGTGAACAGAATGCTGAACTCTTTGATGGCACCACTGGCTTCAAATGAGTTCAATTTCACCAATAACTCGTGGTCGATTGGCGTGTTTGCTTTAGCGATGATTTCATCATTAACAACGATGTCTTCAGCTAAAATACGCTCATATAGGTATTCATCAGGCACAGCAATTTTCGTCATACCTGCTTCTTCAAGCTGACGGATACGGCGTGCGTTAATACGTTTGCCCTGCTCTACAATAACGTCACCTTCAGGTGATACGATATCAAACTGCGCCATTTCGCCACGTAGACGATCAGCAACTAGATCAATTTCAAACGTCTCTTCAGCTTTATAAACAGCGACTTTATCAAAGAATAAATCTAGGATTTCAGAAGTCGTTAGACCAAGTGCACGTAGAATGATTGATGCAAGTAGTTTACGGCGACGGTCAATACGAGCAAATACTAAATCTTTTGCATCAAATTCAAAGTCTAACCATGAACCACGATAAGGGATGATACGTGCGTTATAAAGCACTTTACCACTTGAATGCGACTTACCTTTATCATGGTCAAAGAACACACCAGGTGAACGATGTAGCTGAGATACGATAACACGCTCAGTACCATTGATAATAAAAGTACCGTTAGCAGTCATCAAAGGCATCTCGCCCATATAGACGCTTTGCTCACGGATATCTTTGATAGCAGCTTTGCTATCTTTGTCTTTGCTGTCTTTGTCTTTGATGATCAAACGGATTTTGACACGCATAGGCGCAGCAAACGTTGAACCACGTAAGATACACTCACGCTCATCAAATTCAGGCGTGCCTAAATAGTACTCAACAAATTGTAGCTCTGCGTTACCAGAGTGACTCTCAATTGGGAAAATAGAGGAATACGCAGCTTGCAAACCAGTATTCTCACGAGCTTTCGGCTTTTTGTGCTCTTGCAAAAATTGCTCATAAGAATCTACTTGAATAGACAGTAAATAGGGAACGTCCATTACAGTGGGCAATTCAGCAAAACTTTTGCGAATACGCTTTTTTTCAGTATAAGAATATGCCATCGAGAGTCCTTACAGTAAACGTGGAAACAAATTAAAAGCGTGGCCAGTATGCATAAATACGATGCAAACGTGGCGACGTAAACGATAATATAAAACGGGTCTTCGTGTTCAGTTCATGTCTTTTCTGTCAATTACTACTTTACTCTTCAGTGCTTACCTAGCACACTTCACTTAATCTCGTCGTTGCTTGCTAGATTCATGGTAAGTGAATCAGTCTATATGACTGTTGCAACCAAAAAATTCAATATTATATAATCTATAACGCATTGCCTATCAGGCTTACTTTACAAATACATTGCTGGGAAATAATGTCTATTAAGATTGCATCCATACCACTTGCCATCTAGACTACTTATTACCGAACCATGTTCCCTACACATACAAGCTGTCTATGAGACTGAATATCGACAGTCATGCCACACCAAGTAGGCAACTTATGATCAACAGCTTTTTTAAGAATACCGCTTTTTTCAGGATTAATAATCGGGGTAACTATAACTTTTAGAATCAGTATAAACTATAGTGTTGATAGGAAAGCATGCAGACACAAAAAAATGCCAAACATCTACAGACGTTTAGCTCATATTAACTGATTTCAAAAACTGGCATGTGTGCTTGCATGTATATCGTCTGTCCTTTTGATGGGTATCCACCGTGATGTTGCATACGTATGTTGGCAGACACAAAAGGTCAAGCTACGAATTATAGTAAAAAAAAGCTGGCAATGCAAGGCATTACCAGCTTTTTTTCGTACAGTGTTAAACTTATTTTAGTTCAACAGTTGCACCAGCTTCTTCAAGTTTCTTTTTCAACTCTTCAGCTTCAGCTTTAGATGCGCCTTCTTTGATTGGAGCTGGAGCGCTTTCAACCAAATCTTTCGCTTCTTTTAGGCCAAGACCAGTAGCTTCACGTACGGCTTTAATTACGCCAACTTTCTTCTCGCCAAAGCTGGCAAGAACTACGTCAAACTCGTCTTTTTCTTCAGCAGCAGCAGCAGCAGGACCAGCAGCAGCAGGTGCAGCAGCAACAGCAGCTGTTACGCCGAATTTTTCTTCCATGTCGCTGATTAACTCAACGATATCCATTACTGACATTTCAGCGATTGCATTTAACACGTCATCTTTAGATAGTGCCATGAGAACTCTCCGTTATCTGATAAAAATTAATTGATTCTAATATCGCCTTGATTGCTTGCCTAATGTGACAATAAAGTGCAACCAAAATTAGCGATGTTAAAGTTACGTTAAAACAAGCAATTAAGCAGCTTCTTTTGCGTCTTTGATTGCCGCTACAGTGCGAACGAACTTGCCAGGAACAGCGTTCATAGTCTGGACAAGCTTGGTCACTGGTGCATTCATAGTAGCCATCAAGATAGAGATTGCTTCGTCGCGAGTTGGTAGCTTCGATACGCGCTCTAGCTCTTCTGGACCATAAACTTCACCACCGACTGATACTAATTTGGTCTCTAAAGCTTTGTTATCTTTGCTGAAGTCGAAAACGACTCGAGCAGCAGATCCCAAATCTTCCATAGAGAAAGCCAAAAGTAGTGGACCAGTCATACGGTCTGACATGCTCTCAAACTTAGTGCCTTCAAAAGCGCGTTTTGCTAGTGTATTTTTTACCACTTTCAAAACCACACCTTTATCACGAGCTTGTTCGCGCAGCTTAGTAAGCTGTGCAACACCAATACCGTGATATTCGGCAGCTACTGCTGAGTAAGCATTAGCAGCAACTTCAGACACTTCAGCCACAACTTGTTGTTTTTGTTCTAGCGTTAATGCCATAAGTTGACTCCTTTAATCTTATCAATCGACTTATAATAAAAGTGCCAAAAACAAGGTTTTTATGCGCTCAAACTGTAAGCTAAGACTGACTTGATACGACACATTACCAGCGGATTCAATTAATAAAAAAAGCATCTACTGGTAACGACTGATTACGGCACCGTTATCAGAATGACGTTGAGTAATAGTTTGAAGATTATAAATAATCTTATCGCCCTATCCGCTCGTGTCTTAAACTGTGTGGGCCACCGTCTGCGTAGGACAACTAAGATTTTCATCTGTCGTCGATTAACAAAAGTGACTTATTATCATAAGCAACTATCCGAAGATCGCTAACTATGACTCTAAACTACTCTCTACCTACGGTCTTAGACAGCGTAGCAAATACTACGCTGACCTAATTCTTTAAAAACTGTTTGTGTTTATCATTCAAAATATTTGAAGATAAAAACTTTAATTATTTAGCAGTACGATAAGGAACAGCGTCGATCGTTAGACCTGGACCCATCGTGCTAGACAAGGTAATTTTCTTAATGAAAGTACCTTTAGAAGTAGCAGGCTTAGCACGCTTTAGATCAGAAAGAATCGCTTGCGCGTTTTGCTCGATTTGATCAGCAGTGAAACCAACTTGGCCGATAGTTGCATGGATGATACCAGCTTTATCAACACGGTACTGAGCCTGACCAGCTTTCGCATTAGTCACAGCTTCAGCAACGTTTGGCGTTACTGTACCAACTTTAGGGTTAGGCATTAGACCACGTGGGCCTAGGATAGTACCTAATTGACCAACAACACGCATTGCATCTGGAGCTGCGATAACAACATCAAAGTCCATGTTACCAGCTTTGATTTGCTCTGCTAGGTCTTCAAAACCAACGATGTCTGCACCAGCTTCTTTAGCGGCTTCAGCAGCAGCGCCTTGAGCAAATACAGCAACGCGTTTGGTTTTACCAGTACCAGCAGGTAGGTTAGTTGCACCACGAACTACTTGATCAGATTTACGTGGGTCAACGCCCAAGTTTACCGCGATATCGATAGACTCTTTGAATTTTAGCGCTGGCAAATCGTTTAGGATTTGAACCGCTTCTTCAATAGTGTACTGTTTTTCGTTATCAATACGGCTTTGAATTTCTTTTTGACGTTTGGTTAGCTTAGACATTATACACCCTCCACGGTAATACCCATTGAACGTGCAGTACCAGCGATGGTACGAACAGCAGCGTCAAGATCAGCTGCAGTTAAATCTGCATTCTTAGTCTTAACGATATCTTCTAGTTGTGCACGGTCAACTTTACCAACTTTAGCAGTGTTCGGTGTACCTGAACCTTTAGCAATACCAGCAGCCTTACGTAGTAAGTATGCAGCTGGTGGTGACTTCATGATGAAGGTAAAAGATTTGTCGCTGTATACTGTGATCTCAGTTGGGATCGGTAGACCTGGCTCTTGGCCTGAGGTCGCAGCGTTAAATTCTTTACAGAACGCCATGATGTTCACGCCTTTTTGACCCAAAGCTGGACCAATAGGTGGTGAAGGATTTGCTTTGCCTGCAGGCACTTGCAGTTTGATGTAACCATCAATCTTCTTAGCCATGATACTCTCCTAAATGGGTGATAGCGCCAAATCAACGTGGTATACACCTAGTTGACTAACAGCTCCCCGGTTGATGAATTTTTTGCTAATTTAGTCTAGTTTTTCAACTTTACTAAATTCAAGCTCAACCTGCGTAGGTCGATTAAATACGTTTACCGTTAGATGTAGCTTAGACTTCTCGTAATCCACTTTTTCTACCAACCCTTTAAAGTCAGTAAATGGACCATCGATAACCAACAACTCTTCGCCTGGCTCAAATAGAGTCTTAGGACGTGGGTCAGTCTCAGTCTGGTTCAAACGGTTTAAAATGCGATCAGCTTCTACTTGCGTAATCGGTGCAGGCATCTCAGGCGTACCACCGATGAAGCCCATAATACGAGGACAGTCTTTTACGATGTGCCAAGTATTATCGTTCATTTCCATTTGGATCAATACATATCCAGGAAAGAACTTACGCTCGCTCTTACGTTTTTTGCCGTCTTTCATTTCGACGACTTCTTCAGTAGGAACCAATACATCACCGAATGACTCAGCAAAGTCACTACGATTAATACGATCAGTTAATGAACGTTGTACTTGTTTTTCATATCCTGAAAACGCTTGGACAATATACCAACGCATATCACGCTCCTGATCATTATAAATAAGTTGTTATGAGTAAATGTCTCGCTAATAGTCACTAATACGCGCTATTAACCGATGAAAATACCAACGAACCAATTAAAAAAGTTATCCAATAACCAAATAAAGAAACCAGCAATCGCAATCACGACAATCACTTGCCATGTATATTGAAAGGTTTCGTCTTTACCTGGCCATGTCACTCGGCGAAGCTCAACGGCAGCATCTTTTAATAATATTTTAAAAGCACGGCCTTGATGCGTTAACGCCAAACAAACTAATGCAAATACAACAAGTGCGACAATAATACCAATACGTACCCAGACGTCGTTGGCAGGTTGCCAATAGCCCGGTAAGTATTGATTTACTAGAGTCGCACCGATTAATACAGCTGCGGCAAGTAGCCACAAAATCAAATCTTTTATTGAGCCAGTCTTAGCCACTTCAACAGCAGTAGTACCGCTAGCTGAAACATGCTTGTTTTTAGACAGCATTCCACCAGCAACCGCCTTGGCATCAGATAACTTAGTCTCGAGGTTATCTTGATCATTGCTCATAAAGAACTCGCTTCGGAGATGGTGGGGTACAACAAAGATGTGATAAGAAGATGGCAGGCGATGTAGGACTCGAACCTACAACCCTCGGTTTTGGAGACCGATGCTCTACCAATTGAGCCAATCGCCTATGGGTGTAAAGGACAGCATTATACAATATTTAGCATAGAATGCAAGCCCTTGACGGTAAAATTATTAATTTTACCTGATTTTGCACTGCCGCAATCTAAAATAACTGCTAGCATTAAGTGCAGCGATAATATAACAAGCTATGCTACAGATTACAATATGCTATCTAACAAATAATTGTCTCTATCACACATGTAGCTAATTCATTAATACACGCTAGGCATAATTCTATTTTCGATCATGCTTCAACTTTCTCCAATAAAAAAAGGCCACCCTAGATAGGATGGCCTTTTTTATGACTAATTCATAAGCTCATTACTGAGACTTAAGGATTAGTTCAATACGTTAGCAACAACACCAGCGCCTACAGTACGGCCGCCTTCACGAATTGCGAAGCGAAGACCTTTGTCCATAGCGATTGGGTGGATAAGCTCTACGCCCATCTCAACGTTATCACCAGGCATTACCATTTCAGTACCGTCTTGTAATTGGATTGCGCCAGTTACGTCAGTAGTACGGAAGTAGAACTGTGGACGATAGCCGTTTAGGAATGGTGTGTGACGACCACCCTCTTCTTTTGACAATACATATACTTCAGCGTCAAACTTGGTGTGAGGAGTGATTGAACCTGGCTTAGCTAGTACTTGGCCACGTTGTACGTCTTCACGCTTAGTACCACGTAGTAGTACGCCACAGTTTTCGCCTGCACGACCTTCGTCAAGCAGTTTACGGAACATCTCTACACCAGTACAGGTGGTTTTTTGAGTGTCACGGATACCAACGATTTCGATCTCGTCGCCAACTTTAACGATACCAGATTCAACACGGCCTGTTACTACAGTACCACGACCTGAGATTGAGAATACGTCTTCGATTGGCATTAGGAATGCTTTGTCGATGTCACGCTCTGGCTCTGGGATGTAGGTGTCTAGTACGTTTAGTAGTTCTACAACAGCTGGTTGGCCGTATTTTTCTTGTGAGCCTTTTAGGGCTTCAGTAGCAGAACCTTTAACGATTGGCGTGTCGTCGCCTGGGAAGTCATAGTCGTTCAATAACTCACGAACTTCCATTTCTACTAGTTCTAACAATTCTTCGTCATCAACCATGTCACATTTGTTCATGAATACGATGATGTACGGTACGCCAACCTGACGTGAAAGCAAGATGTGCTCACGAGTCTGTGGCATAGGGCCGTCAGTTGCAGATACGACTAGGATTGCGCCGTCCATCTGGGCCGCACCAGTGATCATGTTTTTAACATAATCGGCGTGACCTGGGCAATCTACGTGAGCATAGTGACGGCTGTCTGTGTCATATTCTACGTGTGAGGTGTTGATGGTGATACCACGTGCTTTTTCTTCTGGTGCTGAGTCAATAGACGCATAGTCTTTGGCTTCGCCACCAGAGGTGATTGCAGCTACGGTTGCGATTGCAGCGGTAAGGGTTGTTTTACCATGGTCAACGTGTCCGATTGTACCGACGTTGACGTGTGGCTTGTTACGTTCAAACTTGGCCTTTGCCATGGGTATTTCCTCTTTTTTTGGGGTTCAAGACTTAACTCATATAAATATGATAATTAAGACGATTTTGACCACATTAAGATAATTGTTAAAAGGTTGCACATACTAATGTGCAGATATTATAAGAAAATCGCGGCCAATAACAAGTCTTTTAACAAGTTATTGGCGTATTCTTTAGTGACAATACACAGACGTACTCTATATTGTCACTTTCAGTAAGCTTTATTTACTCGTCATCATCTTTAGAGTTGAACTTAGAGATGATTTCAGCAGCAACTGATTTTGGAATTTCAGCGTACTTTTGGAATTCCATTGAGTAAGTTGCACGGCCTTGTGACATAGAGCGCATTTGAGTGGCATAACCAAACATTTCCGCTAATGGTACTTCAGCACGAATCTGTTTAGTACCGCCAGGTAGATCTTCCATACCCTGTACCAAACCACGACGACGGTTAAGATCGCCCATGATGTCGCCCATGTAGTCTTCAGGTGTTTCAACTTCTACTTTCATTACTGGCTCAAGTAGTGCTGGATCAGCTGCTAAGAAACCTTTTCTGAAGGCCATAGAACCAGCCATCTTAAATGACAATTCATCAGAGTCAACGTCATGATAAGAACCATCATACAAGGTCGCTTTTACGCCAACTACTGGGTAGCCTGCAAGTACGCCGTTTTTCATGCGCTCTTGGATACCTTTATCAACAGCACCGTGGAATTCTTTTGGTACAGTACCACCAACAACTTCTTCAGCGAATTCATATTCAGTGTCGCCAGCTGGATCAAGTGGCTCAAGACGTAACCAAACGTGACCAAACTTACCACGACCACCTGTTTGACGTACGAATTTGCCTTCTTGTTCAACAGTGTTACGAATCGTCTCACGATAAGCAACCTGAGGTGCACCGATGTTTGCTTCAACGTTGAATTCACGCTTCATACGGTCAACAAGAATCTCTAGATGTAGCTCACCCATACCACTGATGATCGTCTGACCAGATTCTTCGTCAGTGTGTACACGGAACGATGGATCTTCTTTTGCCAAACGGCCAAGAGCGATTGACATTTTTTCTTGGTCAGCTTTAGTCTTTGGCTCAACAGCTAGAGAGATAACTGGATCTGGGAATTCCATACGCTCAAGAGTGATCACGTTGTCTTCATCACATAGCGTATCACCAGTAGTCACATCTTTCATGCCGACTAGAGCTGCGATATCACCAGTACGAATCTCTGCAAGCTCTTCTTGAGAGTTTGCCATCATCTGTACGATACGGCCAACACGCTCACGCTTCATTTTAACTGGGTTATAAACACTGCTACCCTGCTTCATTACACCAGAATAAACACGTACGAAGGTTAAGTTACCAACGAATTTGTCATTCATGATTTTGAACGCTAGTGCTGAGAAAGGTGCTTCATCTGATGCTTCACGGCTGCCTTCGCTTTCGTCTTTGTCATCAAGAATACCTTTAATAGCAGGTACGTCGATTGGTGCAGGTAGATACTGAATAACGGCATCTAGCATCTTCTGTACACCTTTGTTCTTAAAGGCAGTACCACAAAGAAGCGGAATGATTTCGTTATCGATAGTTAACTGACGAATAGCACCGTGAATTTGTTCTACAGTCAACTCACCGTTTTCTAGGTATTCGTTCATCAACTCTTCGTTTGCTTCAGCAGCGCTTTCTACAAGGTGTTCGCGGTATTCTGCTGCTTTTTCTTGTAGTTCAGTTGGGATTTCGCGCTCATCATACTGCATACCTTGAGACGCTTCGTCCCAATAGATAGCTTTCATGGTTACTAGATCAACAACGCCTTCGAAGTCATCTTCTTTACCGATTGGGATAACCAATGGTACAGGGTTACCGCCTAAGCGAGTTTTGATCTGTTCGATAACACGATAGAAATCAGCACCAACACGATCCATTTTGTTTACAAATGCAAGACGTGGTACTTTATATTTGTTCGCCTGACGCCATACGGTCTCAGACTGTGGCTGAACGCCGCCTACTGCACAGTAAACCATGCAAGCGCCATCAAGTACACGCATAGAACGTTCAACTTCGATCGTGAAGTCAACGTGACCTGGGGTATCGATGATGTTGATACGGTGTTCGTCAAACTGTTTAGCCATACCTGACCAAAAACAAGTTGTTGCCGCTGAGGTAATAGTAATACCACGCTCTTGTTCTTGCTCCATCCAGTCCATAGTGGCTGCGCCATCATGTACTTCGCCAATTTTGTGGCTAACACCGGTATAGAATAAAACACGCTCTGTAGTGGTTGTCTTACCAGCATCGATGTGCGCTGAGATACCAATATTGCGATAGCGTTTTAGGGGAGTTTTACGAGCCATAGTGTTTTCCTAGGAAAAGTCGTGTATATAATAATGTATTGTGTCTCTACCTCATACTCTATGACAAAGCGTTCAGCTTCGTAATATTACTTACTGATTATTGAGCCTAATACGGACAAAAAAAGAGCAAATACTAAGAATAGTGCGGCATCAAATTTGGGATGCTCTCCAGCAAAAACTGTATTTGTTAAGAGAGACATCTGGATAGATGTCCGCCACCTCAGTCATCAATAAATAACATTTATATATGACCGAATGATGATGGCGGCAATCAATAGAATAAACAACAATGTAAGATTAAATGGCATGAGCCTCTAATCTTAAGCTACTATTAAAAAGTAGCTTAGAAACGGTAATGAGAGAATGCTTTGTTAGCATCTGCCATGCGGTGAACTTCGTCACGCTTTTTCATAGCAGCGCCTTTGCCATCAGCAGCATCATTCAATTCGCCAGCTAAACGCAAAGCCATTGATTTTTCAGAACGCTTAGCAGCAGCTTCAGCTAACCAACGCATAGCCAATGCAGTACGACGGGAGGGGCGTACTTCCATTGGTACTTGATAGGTTGCACCACCAACGCGGCGAGCTTTTACTTCTACCATTGGGCGTACATTTTCTAGCACTTCTTCGAAGAAAGATACTGGATCTTCAACTTTACGCTTCTCACTTACTGTCTCAAGTGCACCGTAAACGATACGCTCAGCAGTAGATTTTTTACCATCACTCATTACATGGTTGATGAATTTTGCAACAGTTTGGCTACCAAACTTAGGATCCGGTAGGATCTCACGGGCAGCAACGACGCGACGTCTTGGCATAATAAATTTCCTTATCTTCAGGAGTGTCTAACATTCACAACATCGACTACTTATCATTAGGATATAGCAGTGAGTTATCAGTTAGCCTTACTGCATGGTGGTATGTTTTAATAGCAAATCACAGATATATATTTATATAAAAGCGATACTACTGACACCAAACCCATGCACAGTTATTGGGTAGTGCAAAAAGCTTATCTAATAACGTTTAGTTATTAAACTTTAGGCTTCTTAGCACCGTACTTAGAGCGACCTTGCTTACGGTCTTTAACGCCTGCGCAATCTAATGCACCGCGAACAGTGTGATAACGTACACCTGGTAGATCTTTTACACGACCACCACGGATTAGAACAACACTGTGCTCTTGTAGGTTATGACCTTCGCCGCCGATGTAGCTTGATACTTCATAGCCTGAAGTCAAACGTACACGACATACTTTACGCATGGCAGAGTTAGGTTTTTTTGGCGTGGTAGTATATACACGAGTACATACACCGCGACGCTGTGGGCACGCTTCCAACGCAGGAACTTTTGACTTTTCCTTGATGGTTTTACGACCTTTACGAATCAATTGGTTAGTTGTTGCCATAAGGCATCCTTCTCCCGTTTGGTATAAAACAAAAAAATGGGCCAATGCACCATCTATCTGACAATAATTGCAGATTTCGGGGCACCCATTTTTAGGACAGTGTATTATAAAGAGTTGTTGCTGCTATTTCAACCACTTATGAATGGTTTCGCTTTACAACATTTGATAGATATGCATTCAGCCTCTCATTGTATCACTTTATAGATTTTTCGCCGAAAAATAGCATAAGAAATAAAGTAAACAAAGCGAGCTCAAGCATCATTAAGAAAAGATGTTTAACATTGAAATGGTACTTGATAGTAACTAAGTGGTGGTATTTATCCTAATTTTCAAGTCGTGTTGCTCAATCAAACTAAGATAAATACCATTGCGCTTATAAAGCTATAACCCAACTAGCAAATAATATCTTTATTACTTGGCTTTTTTATCAGACGTTTGCTTGTCTGCGTCTTTTTTACTGCTAGTTTCTTCCTTATCAGTAACTTTTTCTGGATCACTGCTTTTTTCTTTGGGCTCTGTGTCTTTTTTCGCCTCATCAGTATTAGCCTTTTCTACTTTAGCCTCACTGCTGCTGTCATCAGTAATGGCACGATTGGCTAGTTTTGCCTCTGGCGCAAAGGTCGCTTGAGCAACGCCAATAACTTCGTCAATCAACTGACTGTTGTAGTGCATACCGATCGCTACTGCGGTGACAGGAATAAAACGACGAACCCATGATAAATTAATCTGATCTAAATCAATACCTACTTGACTGGCGACTTTGTCTATTTGCGCAGCATAGAAATTTACATTTTTATTTTTCAGACCGAGATTTTTAAGTTCACTATGTAGTCCATTGCTCTGAGCATTATCAAGCAAACCTTTACCAATACCTAGACCAGCTAGTAGCGCTTGTTTTTCTTGCATCTTGCTCAGATCAGCGTTTGATAATAGTTCGTACGCCATCTTGACGCCTTGCTTACCTGTCAGCGGCTTATTATATACAGCAGCAATCTGATAAACTGTACGTAATGAAACCAATAATAGCCACAATGTATCAGCTAGCAAACCTGGTAGACCTGCCAAACCCGTCAAACCACCCATCATTGCAAGCGCGCGGTTTTGATTAGCAATATCAGTAGCTAGCGCATAACGCTCTTCGTCATCTAAAGTAGCAATATTGGCAAACCGATGCTCATTAGGTAAGTCTAGTTGACTCCAGTTGGCAGCGAGGTTAGCCACTTGGGCAAATGCGCCGTTAACTGTCGACTGGAAAAAGCTATTTGGCACGACTTTTTTGGCATATTTACCATAAGTAGCAAAACGTGGTCCTAAAAGTTGCTGCGTCGCCTTTAGCGTTTGCTCACGAAACAAATCTTGTTGGTAGTCTTCATCGCCTAGGTCGACGGCTTTATATTGACGCGGTTTGCCCGTTTTAGCGTTTACGCTATCAATCATAGCCCCTACACGCTCTAGATTGTTTCGAGTAAAAGAGCCAATGGTATTGATGCTTTTAGAAAGAGTACTACGCTTTGCCATCGTGATGTCCTTAATATGATGAGTTGGTTTTTTAATATAATTGTATTTTAATATGATATTTAATTATTAGTAATAATGAGTCTATTATTTTAGCCAGTTATCGTAACTGGTGTCAGTGCGAACAATGTTATTAGAATCACAAATTTTGTATCTAAAGTATAATTCTGTCCATAGCCAGTAGCTAGGCTTACTTCTCATTTTTTCATTCAGTATTGAATCATAAGCGTTATTTTGTCGTTATTTTGCACTTGCGCAAAGATTTCGAAAGCTTGATACGTTATCATGTGCCATAATTCACAGTACACTTGTACTTTATTTACAGATTACCATTTATAGATCATCGATTTTTCTATGGTTTATATAATGGCGATAAAGTACGACGGCACTTAACATTGATTGATATAACCAATATTTGGTTAATAGTACCAATATTTAAAAACGATTATTGAAAGCAATTCTCAAGGATTGTTACTCATAAGGAATAGAATATGCGTCGCGTAGTTATTACTGGAGCAGGGATTGTCTCTTGTATCGGACATGATTTAGACACTGTCACCACTGCCCTCAAAGAAGGTCAATCTGGCATCACATTTAATGATTCTTATGCTGAGCACGAGTTTAAATCACACGTGAGCGGTAGCATCAATCAATCAGAACTTGATACCAGTGGTATCGATCGTAAGCTGAAACGGTTCTTTAGTGACGCCAGTCTCTATGCTTATGTTAGTGCGCTAAATGCGATTGAGCACTCAGGACTATCGCTTGATACCATCAATAACAACCCACGAGTGGGTGTGGTGGCAAGTTCGGGCGGCGCATCAACAGAAAACATCGTCAATGCTATCGACGCTATGCGCGAAAAAGGTCTACGCGGTGTCGGCGCAATGGCAGTACCAAAGACAATGGGCAGCTCGGTATCAGCTGCTTTAGCAACCGGCCTCAAAATCCAAGGCGTCTCCTACTCGCTCGCCTCTGCTTGTGCGACTTCGACACACTGTATCGGTCATGCTGCTGAGCTTATCCAATTGGGTAAAGCCGATGTGATATTGGCTGGTGGTAGTGAAGCTGAGCATTGGACACAGTCTTGTATGTTTGATGCCATGGGCGCAGTTAGTACTCAGTATAACGACACACCAAAACTTGCCTCAAGAGCCTATGACAAAGACCGTGACGGTTTTGTGATTGCTGCTGGTGGCGCGATGGTGGTTGTAGAGAGTCTGGAGCATGCTCAAGCACGCGGCGCTAATATTTTGGCTGAAATCGTTGGCTATGGTGCCAGCTCTGATGGTGCAGAAATGGTTGCGCCAAGCGGTGAAGGTGCAGTTCGCTGTATGCAACAAGCCTTGGCCGAAGCGGGTCTAGAAAGTGTCGATTACATCAACAGCCATGGTACTAGTACACCGTTAGGCGATATTACTGAGCTTAAAGCGATTGCTAAAGTATTTGATAATGACATCAGTAAAGTACCTGCTATCAGCTCAACCAAATCAATGACAGGTCATAGCTTGGGTGCTGTTGGTGCACAAGAGCTGATTTATTGTCTACTGATGCTACAGGACGGCTTTATCGCTCCAAGTATCAATGTTGATAACTTGGACCCTGCTGCTGAAGGTTTCGATATTGTCACCGAAATGCGTGAAGCAAATCTTGAAACCTTGATGAGTAATAGCTTTGGCTTTGGTGGTACTAACGCTACGCTAATTATCAAAAAGTTTGACGCTTAACCCATGCTTGTATCAAATCACAATACAACTGAGCAGACAGATTCTGCGCCATCGCCAGCTAGCAAACCTAGCTGGCGTTTTGGTGATTTGTCAGCGGCTGAATTAATGCCACAGCTAAGACGCCATTTACTTAACCAAGATGATGCAGCAAATTGGCAATTGGCTTGGTTAAATAACGATGGACGACCAGTAATTGGCTTGCTGCCTAAAGTCAGCTGGTCGGTTTATCCAACTGATCAAAAACCTTCTAAAGATTCAGTCAATACTTATAGAGTGGTTAAAAACTGCCGTGATAACTGCTTTACTCATAGCGAAAATACCATGACAGCCTATATGAGTTATCTAGAATGGCAAAATGAGCTTATTGCTTACAGCAAAGCTTATGATACCGATAATAATAGCTCAAATAACGTAAACCCGAAAAGCACAAAACCCTGTTATCATCATGGTCTGATTGGTTTTATTGGTTATGATATTGCGGCCTATGAGCTAAGCCCTGCCGATAGAATTGAATTGGCAATACAGCCGTGTGCTTCATTAGGGCATTATGATATTTATCTAACACCTACGGCACATGCTGATACAGGTTGGACGTTAAAGAATCATCTAACTAACGACGATGCTTCTGAGAATACCGATCATGAGACAAACGATATTCTTATAAATACTCTTACCTCTTACCTAGGTGAACTGGATCAAAAACTGTCTGATAAACATCTCAATCAACCACAGTTTAAAGATGTATCAAACATCACTCCCCTAGTTTTAAGTCCGCGATGGAGTAAGCTTAATTATCAACAAGCATTTAATCGTACACAAGACTATCTAGAACAAGGTGACTGCTATCAGATAAACCTGACACAGAAATGGTCTGGCAGTTTAGCGTATAAAAATAACGATGTTCAATCAGCCTTTTCGCTTATTGACTATTTGCCTGCGCTATATCGCAATACAAAAGTGCCTTTTGCAGGATATATGAGCGTTGATAGCAATGATGGTGATTACCTAAATAGAAGCAGCAGCTTTAACACAGATAGCAATCATTTTGAATTGTTAAGCTGCTCACCTGAGTTATTTTTTACATTCACTAGAGAAGTTGATACTGGCAAACACTCTATTCGCACCAAGCCTATCAAGGGAACCATGCCGCGAGGTACGTCTAACGAGCAAGATGAGCGCTATAAACAGCAATTGGTCAATAGCGAAAAAGACCGTGCCGAAAATGTCATGATTGTCGATTTACTGCGTAATGATTTGGGCAAATACGCCAAAATTGGCACTGTGAAAGTACCACAGTTATTTGCAATTGAGAGCTTTAGTAACGTGCATCATATGGTGAGTACCATTACTGCTGAGCTAAAAGCTGATACTCATCCGTTGGCTGTATTGTTTGGTAGTCTGCCTGCTGGCTCTATTACTGGCACACCGAAAAAACGCGCTGTTGAGATCATCGCTGAGTTGGAGTCTACGCCACGCGGTGCCTACTGTGGCACTATGGGTTATATGAACTTTGATGGTAGTGGTCAATGGAATGTGCTCATTCGTACTTTGCAAGCCAACGCTTTGTCGAATGATGACTGTAATAAAGAAAGACACGTTAACCTGTGGGCAGGTGGCGGTATTACGGTCGCATCCGATTGTGATGCTGAATACCAAGAATGCTTAGATAAAGTAGGTAATCTACTGGCGGTGTTGGCGAAAAAAGTATAAATGACTGAAATACTATTTTGCGCTGGTCTCTAAAGAAAAAAAGCCTGCTTAACATTGCGTTAGCAGGCTTTGTTAGTACTTATCGATAGCATCTACTACACAAGCAGGTAAACCATTAATCAGCCGTCATGCTAGTCTCTGTATGCAGCTCTTTTAGCGCATTAATCAAACGCTCATGCTGATCTGAGGTACCAACAGTAATACGCAAATACTCGTTAATGCGCGGCTTATCAAAATGGCGAACGATAATCCCTTGATCACGCAAGGTACTCGCCACAGTACTTGCATTACCATCTTTTGGACGCGCAAAGATAAAGTTGGCATGCGAGGGCAATACTTTATAGCCTAGCGCCGCCAACTCTGATGTCAATGACGTACGCAAATCGATGACCTGTTGGCGCGTTTGCTCAAAGTAATCAGTGTCTAACACACTCGCAGTCGCCCCAGCTTGAGCCAACTTATCCAATGGATAGCTGTTAAAGCTATTTTTCATACGTGTTAGTGCTTCAATCAACGATGCATTACCAAAAGCCATACCAACGCGCAATCCAGCAAGCGAGCGTGATTTTGAAAAGGTTTGGGTCACGATGACGTTATCACATTCATTGATTAGGCTAACTGCTGAGACTGGAGCATCTGCATTGCTCTCGTCTATCTGAGCAAAATCGATATACGCTTCATCAATAACAATGACCGCATTAGAATGCTCACTTGCAAGTTTACGAATATCAGCAAGTGATAATAGCAAACCTGTTGGCGCATTCGGATTGGCAATGATGATACCGCTACAAGGCTGACGATAAGCATCAGGGTCAATGCTAAAGTCTTCTTCTAGAGGAATCTGTACAAGCTCTACACCAAACGTCTGCGCATATACAGGATAGAAGCTATAACCAATATCAGGTGATAAAAGCGGACGCTCTTTTAGGAAAAAACTGGCAAATATAAGCGCCAAGACTTCATCTGAGCCATTACCAACAAACACTTGGCTGACATCAAGGTCATATGCTTGTGCCAGTGCAGCACGTAGGTCGTTGGATTCAGGTGCCGGATATAAACGCAGCTCTTGCGCTTGCTGAGTGAGTATCTTAGCGATTGCCTCCCCTACTTTTGGTGAGGGCGGAAACGGGTTTTCATTGGTGTTCAGTTTGCATAAATTGTCGTGCTGTGGCTGCTCACCCGGCACATAAGGTGACAAGTTGCGTGCTTTAGATGACCAAAGTCTGGTATCTATCTTTGACTCACTCATAAATTATCCTACTATTAGCCACAAAGACTATTAAAAATAAATATCAAAAGTAAAAGCTAAAAATTCAAAATCAATTACTGATAACGATAACGAGCTGAACGCGCATGGGCTTCTAAGTCCTCACGTTGCGCTAAAATATCAGCTGTCTCAGCCAAAGGCTTACTACCGGATTCACTGCAATAAATGATGGATGATTTCTTTTGAAAATCATAAACACCTAACGGCGAAGAAAAGCGAGCAGTGCCTGATGTTGGCAGTACATGATTTGGTCCTGCACAGTAATCTCCAATAGCTTCAGGCGTATGACGACCCATAAAGATAGCGCCCGCGTGACGAATATCGTTTAACAGTGCGTCAGGGTTATCAACAGATAACTCTAAATGCTCAGGGGCGATACGATTGATAAGTGCCATACCTTCGCTACGATCTTTTACCAAAATCAGTGCACCGCGGTTCTGCAATGAGTCACGCGCGATGTCCGCTTTTGGCAGCTCAGCCAGCGCTTTTTCTATCTCAAGTGCTACTTCGTTGAGCTGTTCTTCACTAGTCGTCACAAAGATAGCTTGTGCAATACGATCATGCTCAGCTTGAGACAATAGATCCATCGCTAGCCAGTCCGCTCTATCTTGTGCTTCGCCTTCTGCATATACCAATACTTCTGAAGGTCCAGCAATCATATCAATACCAACTTGACCAAATACCGCTCGTTTGGCTGCGGCGACATATTTATTGCCTGGTCCTGTAATTTTGTCCACGGCTGGAATCGTTTCAGTACCGTAAGCTAAAGCTGCTACTGCTTGAGCGCCACCAATAGTGAAGACGCGATCGACTTGGGCCAAATGGGCCGCTGCCAATACTAACGGATTGAGCACGCCTTTAGGCGCTGGTACGACCATGATAACTTCAGTGACGCCAGCTACCTTAGCAGGAATGGCGTTCATCAATACTGAAGAAGGATAAGAAGCTAAACCACCAGGCACATAAATCCCAACGCGATCAAGTGGCGTGACTTTTTGACCCAATCGGTTGCCTAGCTCGTCTTCATACTGCCATGTTTCTTGTACTTGGCGCTCATGGAATTTCTGTACCCGAGTTGCGGCTGTGGTCAACGCTGTCTTTACTTTTTCATCAAGATTGGCAAACGCTTCAGCAAGCGCTTCTTTAGACAACTCTAACTCTTGCATCGACGTTGCTGGATGCTGGTCAAACTGTTGGGTCAATGCCAACACGACGTTATCACCATCAGCACGTACTTGGGCGATGATATCATCGACGGTATGTAGTAGTTCAGCATCATTGACTGTTTCAAAGGCAAGCAACTGTGTCAATTGACTATCAAAATCGGCATCTTGGGTACTTAACTGGCGCATGACCTAATCCTATATCTGAGCATAAAGTAGTGCTAAAAATGAACGGTTTGGAACTGAGTAAAGTAGATTTGCATGTTAAAAATATTGCGACTTATTCGATGTCTTCTTATTTGAATTTTACGATGTTTTTATGTTTTCTCAAGCTAAGACAACAAAACCAGTTTAGCACGCTACGTCACTCATAGCCTGCTAAACTGGTTTAAAAATTTGTATAACCATGCTTTATATTACCAATGACTTGCACTGGGTAATTAGCCATTGGCGATACTATTTTTAAAGCTATCTAAGATTGGTTCTAGTAGTGCAAATTTGCGCTTATAACTCACTTGATTGACAATCAAACGTGAGGAAACATCGCAAATGTGATCACGGGCTTCAAGTCCATTGGCACGCAATGTATTGCCTGTGTCGACCACATCGACGATCAAATCGCCCAAGCCGACCAATGGCGCAAGCTCCATCGAACCGTAAAGCTTGATGACATCAACCTGCTGACCTTGGCTCGCAAAATAAGCACGAGCGACATTGACATATTTGGTCGCGATACGCAGACGACGATTTGGCAGTGGTGCATCTTTCACACCCGCAGTCATCAGTTTACACTGAGCAATCTGCAAATCGAGCAATTCATAAACATGATTGGCACCGTGCTCAAGCAGCACATCTTTACCCGCCACCCCAAAGTCAGCAGCGCCATGTTCGACATAGGTTGGCACGTCGCTGGCACGCAAAATCAATACACGCACATTTGGATTTGAGGTTGGAAAAATAAGTTTACGTGACGCTTCAGGATCTTCTAAAAGATCAACGCCAGCTGCACGTAGCAGTGGCATGGTCTCTTCTAGAATGCGGCCTTTTGATAAAGCCAAGGTTAGACCTGAAAACTCATCGTTTACTTCGTTTAATAAACCGCTGGCTGGTAAAGATTTGCTTGTCTCAGTCATAGTGACATCGTGTCCATGTGCAGTCCCCTATTAAAAGGGGAGTTTCTAATTTATATCGTAATATGGGTAACAGTCGATATTGAGTCAATCAATATTAAGCGTTGGTATTAATACGTTCGATGTTCACGCCTAAGCTACGCAGCTTGTCTTCAACATGCTCATAACCACGGTCAATGTGGTAAATACGGTCAATCAGGCTCTCGCCTTCAGCAGTCGCCGCTGCCATTACCAATGACATAGACGCACGTAAATCCGTCGCCATGACTGGTGCTGCAGTAAAGTTTTCGACACCTCGTACTACGGCAGTGTGACCATCAACCTGAATAGACGCGCCCAAACGATTGAGCTCTGGTACATGCATATAACGGTTTTCGAAAATATTTTCAATAAAAGTACTTGTACCGTCAGCTAAGCAAGCAATCGCCATGAGCTGAGCTTGCATATCCGTTGGAAAACCAGGATGTGGCTGTGTACGAATATCAACCGCCTTTGGACGACCTTTCATTTGTGCGCGAATCCAGTCATCACCGCTCGTGATAGTTGCACCCATGTCTTCGAACTTCTCTAGCACTGGCGTCAATAATAGAGAAGATGTTTTTTTGGTCAATACATCGCCACGTGTCATCAAGGCACCAGCAAGGTATGAGCCTGTCTCAATACGGTCAGGGACAACTGAGTACTCACAGCCGTGTAGACGCTCTACCCCTTCGATGGTCATCGTTGACGTACCGATACCGCTTATTTTGGCACCCATTGCAACCAACATATTAGCCAAATCAACCACTTCTGGCTCTAACGCACAGTTGCCTAAGACAGTTGTGCCTTTAGCCAATGCTGCTGCCATGATGACGTTCTCAGTACCGCCGACGGTAATCATATCAAATGAGAAATTACAGCCTAATAGCTTACCACCTTTTGGTGCTTGAGCTTTTACATAGCCATTCTCTACACTGATCTCAGCACCCATCGCTTCAAAAGCTTTTAGATGCTGATCGACAGGGCGTGAACCAATCGCACAACCACCTGGTAGTGAAACTTCAGCTTCGCCAAAACGTGCCAATAATGGCCCTAGTACCAAGATTGACGCGCGCATGGTTTTTACCAAATCATACGGAGCGTAAAAGTTATCGATACTCTTGGTATCGCAAGTGACCGTATCATCTTGCTTTTGGATTTTGATACCCATGCCACCGATCAATTCAATCAACGTTCGCACGTCTTGTAGTGACGGCACGTTATGCAGTGTCGTTGGAGTCTCAGCCAATATCATAGCTGCGAGTAACGGCAAAGCGGCATTTTTGGCGCCTGAGATGGTGACTTCCCCTGCGATACGACTACTACCAGTGATTAAAAATTGATCCATAAAGGTGACAACCTAGCGATGAGTATAGAAAATTATGAAAACCAGAATTACGACTTTCAACCATGCATATGGCCGATTCAGTAATATCTAGTCATATAGACAGCTATTTGATTAGCCTTTTGATTGAACGTCCCACTCAGCAGGCGTCAGCGCTTGGATATTGAGTGCGTGAATATCGCCACTCGCAATCTTATCATTAACTAACGCATATACTGCTTGCTGACGTTGAACCGCGCGTTTGCCTTCAAAGCTGGCATCGACCACGCGTACGTCAAACTTATTACCTTGGTTGGCAGCTTGAATAAAAGCGTCTGGGAAGTGAGTCTGTAAAAATGCGATCAAATCGTCAGCGTTCATGCTCATAGAATGGTCTGCCTTAAAGTTTATAATAGGGTATAGATTTAAAGTGATGACATTATAACAAGAGTTTGCATATCTTACAGTACTGTCTTGCTCAAGTGTGTTTAAGCATTAAGACAGTGCTATCAATTAAACGGTCAAAAGTCGTCGATATACATAGTAAGTCGATATACATAGTAATAAGCTATTTGAGCTTTTTATCCAAGTATGTCAACACTTGCGCACGCACATCATTTACCCAGCGTAGCGGCGGTGCCATCGCACCAATACTGGTTGCGTGACTGGCCCCTTCGATTTCACCCGTTTCAACGGTTACGCCTGCTTTTTTAAACGCTTCTGTCATTTTGATTGTATTGGTCACATGTACAATTTTGTCTTTTTCAGCGGTTAATAACAAATATGGCGGCTGTGCACCTTTAATCTGACGATCTGGCATCACCTCATCAGGTGTGGCATTGGGGCCAAACGCTGTTGCACTACTGAACTTACGGAAATCATAGCTATAAGGACCCGCAATCCCAATAACGGCTGCAATATCTGTTGGCTTAATACCATAAGGCGCCAAAAAGTCTTCGTTGGCAACGGCTGCAACAGCATTGAACGCGCCAGCAGAATGCCCCATTACCGCTAGGCGTGACGGATCTGCATGGAGACTGGTCGCATTTTCAATACTCCAAGCAATTGCCTGAGCTGCATCTTTGACATAATCAGGATAGACGTGCTCAGGCGCTTTACGGTAATTAATCACTGCGGTGACATACCCTGCTTTGGCTAAGCTCTGACCGACAAATGCGTATTGTTCTTTATTGCCGCTCTCCCATGAACCACCATGGACAAATACCACCATAGGATAGCTAGTATTAATAGCACTTTGAGATTTCATTGCTTGTGCTAGCGGTTTTGGATAATAGATATCTAGGTCTTGTGAAGGCTGATCACCATATAAGATGTCCTTACTCACCCCAACGCCGCCACTAGAAGTAATCCCATTGACGATAGCCAACGGCGATAGTGCCTGTGCGTTTTGCGTGGCTAACGCGATACTGCCCAATGCCAATATTGCCGCACCGCCAAATCTCAACGTTCGCGTTTTCTTATGAGCAGGTTTATTGTGTATGCCTATATTACCAATGACGCTTTTTTCTTCATTTGGTTGTATATTTGCCTGTGAATCCTTCATGACCAGTATCCTATTATATTTATTTATCAATCAGTAGTAACAGACTCACAGCGATAATGGTTCATCCATTAGCCAATGGTGTGTTTGATATTAGTATCGTTGGCTAATGCGCTGACTCTGCTACGTTTTACTATTGATATAGTACTCACTAGCTGAAGATTTCTCGTGCCTTTACTGTTATCACTATTTAGGCTTATTGTGATTAACGTCCTTTATTGCATGGCGAACTAAGGATGCTTACTGGTTCTGATAAAGATCAATATAAGGGCTTGAAGACGGCTGAGTAGTAGTAGCCTCTTCTTCTGTTATGGCAATAGGCGTTGCCGTGCCGATAGTAGTATCTTGGGCAGCTGGCGCTACTGCAGGATTGGCCAAATTATTCTCATACATGATGTCATCATTATTTATTTTCACCCCTCTATCGTCAACGACAGTTGTCAGCAATACCAACTCAGTGACTCCAACAGTACCATTGGCGATATCAATCAAATGACTCTGCTGAGTAGGTGTCATACGGCCCATAATATAGACCACACCATTATTGGTAACGGCTTTAATTTGTGACGCACTCACACCATCGCTGGCGGCTATTTTCGCCAGTAGCTTTGAAGTGATATAACCATCATGAACCGTTGAGCTATACCCTTTTGACGCACTCACTTCCATCTCATTGTAGACACGGCGTACATCTGGCATAGAGCTAACGACTTTTTCTACTTCTGCTTTGAGCGTTTCAGTTGGCACTTCACCTGTGAGCAGTACTTCGCTATTGAAGCTATCGATACCCATACGACTGGTTTGCTGCAAGTCTTCTTTTAGCCCGTATACATTGATTTTGGCAGTATGTTCAATACTACGATCGAGCAGACGCTGCGGAATCGTGCGCTCAGTCATTGGCACACCGTAAGTCCCTTCTGTACTGTTGGTCAGATAGTTGGTGGCACAACCTGTACTGACAACGCAGGCAGCAATCATAATGCCAGTCGTAATACGGCGTGATGAACCAAAAATAGCAGTGCGCAAATGCATCCGTGTCATTATTTACCTCTTAAAACATGGTTGTGACAATTTTATAAATTGAACAAATCTTAATCTAGGCCGTGTCTTTATTTTAAAGAAAACATGCTCTAGTAGTGATGAGCTAAACTTAGCTGTAAGCTAATACTGTATCTGATTTATAGAAAATTGACTATAACCGCTACTTTACTTAATTTTGGCCATCAGCGGTTAGCTTTTTAGTAACGAACCTTACTTGTCAGATGTGGTTAGATGCTTCATTTGGCAGCATCTATCTTACTTATTCTATTACCATGCACTGGCTATAAAAGCATTTTGAATCCATTCTGGTTGATGGTCTAACTGCTCACTTCTTGAATTTGACTTACTCATTGTGTTGTAAGCAATGACATCAAACCGGCAATCATAATGAGCATACTCAGGATGCTGCTGTAAAAAGGACTGCGCTGTCTTAATAACTTTGCGCTGTTTGCTTGCTGTCACGCTGAGTGCCGCATCGCCATAATTCGAAGACTTGCGCTGGCGAACTTCAATAAATACTAGTGTTGACCATGCTAAACCTGTCTCAATCATGACCAGATCCAACTCACCTACTTTTGGCTGTTGCCAATTTTGTGCGACCAACCTTAACCCTTGCGCTTGTAAATACTCACACGCCTGCTGCTCAAACAGGCTGCCTTGACGCTGTTTTGGTGAGGTTAAGATTAAGGGATTATGATTAGGCATAAGGTTAATTGGTCTGATTAACATTTGAGAATTATCATAGCACAACATGCTAAACTAGCCACTTCTGCGCATTCTACTCTCAAAATCTATCGATTGCCTCATTCGTTATTTGAGTGAAAAACCATAGATAGCGACTGTACATACTAGCGCACTATTATTTTTTAACGTCTTTTTAACGACCCGAGGTTTTCATGTCTACCCCTACTGCGATGCCAGCTTGTCTCTACATCGTTGCCACGCCGATTGGCAATATGTCCGACATGACTTCGCACGCAATTGATATCTTAAAGCAGGTCGCCATTATTGCCTGCGAAGACACCCGCACCTCAGGTAAACTACTGTCACATTTTGGCATCGATACCAAAGGCAGCAAAGGTGACGAGACAAAAGACTCAGAGACTCGTCCTGTCAAAAGTAGTATCGAAAATGATGACACAACCGCCAAGCAAAAAGGTCACAATAAGCTATGGGCCTACCACGAACATAATAGCGCCATTCAAACGCCCAAAATTATCGAAATGATTAAGCAAGGTCATTCGGTTGCCTTGATTAGTGATGCAGGTACACCTCTAGTCAGCGATCCAGGTTATCAACTGGTGCAAGCCGCGCATGAAGCTGGCGTGACCGTATCACCTATCGTTGGGGCTTCTGCTGCAATTGGTGCATTGTCAGTAGCAGGATTGCCTTCTGATCGATTTAGTTTTATTGGGTTTTTGCCCGCCAAAACCCATGGTCGTCAAAAACAGCTGAGCGATCTAATCGCACGTACTGAAACTTTAATCTTTTATGAAGCGCCGCATCGTATCGTAGCTAGTCTAGAAGACATGGCAACGATATTTGGTGCAGACCGCGCAGTGACTTTTTGCCGTGAATTAACTAAAACCTTTGAAACGGTACATAAAAGCACCCTTGGCGAGTTGGTCGAGTTTGTCAAAGCAGACGACAATCAGCAACGCGGTGAGATCGTCGTGGTCGTCGCTGGCGTCGGTGTCGCAAAGGATACTGACGACATCAGTACCCATGATAAATTGCTACAGCGTTTGCTAGAGGATCTATCGGTCAAAAAAGCAGCCGCGCTGGCCTCTGATATCACTGGTGTAAAAAAGAATGCACTTTATCAGCGTTTACTAGAGTTACAAGCTGACTAGTTTTTAACTATAAGAAAGATAACTGTTTATAAATTAATTGAAGAGAGGTAAGCAATGTACGATGTAATGGCGATAGGTAATGCGTTGGTTGATCACGAGTATGTGCTGTCAGATGCTGCGCTAGAAGAGACCGAGCTGACCAAAGGTAATATGACACTAGCAGAGTTTGAGGAGCAGCAGCAACTACTTGCTTACTTTAAGTTGGCTGAGATTGAGCCATCAAAACAAGCCGGCGGTGGCTCAGCAGCCAATACGATGTTTACCTTCGCTAGCCTCGGCGGTAAGCCGTTTTATGCTTGCCGCGTCGGTGATGACGATCAAGGGGCGTTTTACCTCAGAGACTTGCACGAAGCAGGCGTCGCAACCTCAGACAAATCTATCCATGAAGGCGGCGTGACCGGCTCCTGCGTGGTGGCTGTCACCGAAGATGGCGAGCGTACCATGCAGACCTATCTTGGCACCTCAAGCGAAATCGCAGCTGACAATGTTGATTTTGATGCGTTGACGCAAGCAGACTGGCTATATTTAGAAGGCTATTTGGCCATGTCTGAAAGCATCCAACCAGCAATGACGCAACTGCGCCAACAAGCTGGTATTCATAATGCAAAAATCGCCGTGAGTTTTGCGGATCCTGCTGTAGTGAAGTTTGCCAAAGACGGCCTACTTAATATGCTCGGCAATAAAGTGGCGGTGATATTTTGTAATAGTGAAGAAGCCAAGCTTTTTACGGATAAAAAACAAGTCAAAGCAGCGGCGCGTGCCCTGCTTGAATACTGCCAAACAGCAGTTGTCACTGATGGTGCCAACGGTGCGGTAATCGCTCACCAGCCTACTGACGAAGCAGAAATTGAAGTCCATGACGTTGCAACACCAGCAGTGGCCAACGTCATCGATACCAACGGTGCAGGCGATAACTACGCTGGTGCTTTCTTATATGCACTATCGCAGCAGTATAGTCTGCCAGAATGCGGTCGTCTTGCCAGCGAAATATCAGCACAAGTTATTCAGCAGTTTGGACCGCGTCTTGCCTCGCAGGATTATCGAGATATCGCGCAGCGTGTACTGTCTGCTTAATTGTTAAACACATCTGTTGGACGCAAAACAAAAAGCCCATATCAAATCGATATGGGCTTTTTTTATATCATTCAGACTTGTTCAAACAGTTTGCTCAATTTAATAAGCGCTTGTTGTTAAGCAGTGGCTAGTGCTTGGGCGAGATCGGCTTTGATGTCTTCAATATGTTCGATACCAATCGAGAGTCGCACCATATCTGTACTCACGCCTGCATTTGCTAGCTCTTGCTCATTTAACTGACGATGCGTGGTCGTCGCTGGATGACAGGCTAGTGATTTGGCATCACCGATATTGACTAGACGTGTAATCAGTTGCAGCGCATCGATAAAGCGCGCTCCTGCTTCCAGACCGCCTTTCACCCCAAAGGTCAAAATAGCAGAAGGCGTGCCTTTCATATATTTTTTGGCAAGCTCGTGCTCAGGATGGTCAGACAGACCTGCATATTTCACCCAAGCAACTTTATCATGGTCACGCAGATATTCTGCCACGGCTTGTGCATTTTGCACGTGACGCTCCATACGTAGACTTAGCGTCTCCATACCTTGCAAGATACCGAAAGCATTGAGCGGGCTGAGGGCTGCGCCAGTATTACGTAATGGCGCAACGCGGGCACGGGCAATAAAGGCTGGCGCGCCTACGTCTTTGACGAAGTTGACTCCATGATAGCTATGATCTGGCGTATTCAACAGCGGGAAACGCTCAGGATAATCGCCCCAAGTAAACTTACCGCTATCAACAATCGCACCACCGATTGACGTCCCCGTACCACTCATGTACTTGGTCAATGAGTGAATCACAATATCTGCACCAAACTCAAATGGACGACATATCGCAGGCGTCGCCACCGTATTATCAATCACGACAGGTACGCCGTATTCATGAGCGACATCACTGAGCGCTTGAATATCGACAATATTACCTAGCGGGTTACCGATACTCTCGGCAAACACCATTTTGGTCTTATCATCGATTAGATCACGAATGGCTTCAGGGTCTTTATGATCAAAGAAGCGCACTTCGATACCTTGACGCGGCAATGCATGGGCAAATAAATTGTAAGTACCGCCATATAGCGTTGATACAGCGACGATATTGTCGCCTGCTTCGCAAATAGTCTGAATCGCATAAGTAATGGCAGCCATACCAGAAGCTACGGCAAGCGCACCGATACCGCCTTCTAACGCAGCCACACGCTCTTCTAGCACCGCGTTGGTCGGATTCATGATACGAGTATAGATGTTGCCTGCAACTTTTAAATCAAACAGATCTGCACCATGCTGAGTATTATCAAACGCATATGAACTGGTATGATAAATAGGCACAGCGACTGCTTTGGTCGTTGGCTCTACACTATAGCCGGCATGAATCGCTAAGGTCTCAAGACGTTGAGGGGTTTCTAATTGTTGAGCTGTTTGCTGGTCTGCTGATCCATCACTCATAGTACATTCCTTTATTTTGATAAAAGATGATTTATTGACGACGTATCGCTCAAAAGTCATCTTAAAAAACTGTCTGCTAAATCATAGCAATAAAAAAAGCTGAGTTCATCATAACTCAGCTTCTTTATTAAAAGAATAGCAAAATACTCATCTCTTCATGACAAATATTCATAAGCAGCAAACCAAACAGGCATATCTATACTAACCCCAGTTCGGGATAAGCCACATTGTAACTCATTGATACTATTTACAATATGGCTACCTGTCCCTGCTGAGGCAT
>NZ_JASMRK010000014.1:0-62399 GCF_041431295.1 Psychrobacter sp. Arc9
TTGTATTCTTGGTCGAAAACAATAGATTAGTGAGGTGCTCTTCTTTTTTCAATCACTTTCGAAGTTGAGAGTGGGGTTAAATTGTATATCATATTATGCATTGACCTGATGTTCACTATAAGTATAGAGGAATGAGATGTTCCTAGGCTGCTAATAATTCATACTGTGAATTATCATTATAGGGGAATAATAGGAATAAGTCAGCCGAACGTTGATACAACTGGCACGACAGCTTATTGTCTGCGACAAAGAACTGAAATAACGTATGACATGGTGGTAGGGCTACTTGCTCTGCCTCACATGGATTCCAGCCAGAAACAATCAAACGGCGTGAATTCGGATTAGTCTTTATCTGTTCAACGACTTGTGCGATTTGATCGACGCCATCAGCGTTATAACTGGCATCTTCATTTTTGGTCGCGCCATAGTTACGCCATTGATGACCATAGATAGGACCCAAATCGCCAGCAGGTCTGTTAAAACGTGCGGTTTGCTCTGCTGTTGCCCACTCATTCCAAATACGAACGTTATTCTGTTGCAGATAGTCAACATGAGTACTGCCACTTAAAAACCACAATAGCTCATAAGCGATAGATTTAAAGTGAACCTTTTTGGTCGTTAGCAGTGGAAAGCCATCTGCTAAGTCAAAGCGTAGCTGCGCGCCAAAATGGCTAAGCGTACCAGTACCAGTACGATCGCCTTTTTCGCTGCCATTGTCGAGAACGTGGCGTAGCAAATCTAAATAGCCTTGCTCGTTATTACTTTGGGTGCCATTTATCATAAAATGCTCTTTAGTTACTGCTGACAGCACATACAGGCTAGATGAATAGTCGATATATACACTGTCATTATTGAAAGTATTGCTAGGATAAGCGTTTTGATAGCATACCCTATTTTAAGTCATCAGCCTTTATCACAAAAAGGCAGGCTTAATAAGCAGCATGCTTACCCCAGTCGTAGATGCCGCGTTTGTAAGCGTAACCGATCAAGAACAGACCGATAATTATCATTGGGGCGCTTAGTATCTGACCTTTGGTCATCCAACCTAGCAAGATGAATCCTTGGTCGATGTCTGGCTGGCGGAAGAACTCAATGATGAAACGGCTAAAGCCATAACCAAGCATAAAGACACCGGTCACTGCCATACGAGGACGGGGCTTTGATGAGTACCACCACAAGAATAGAAATAACAGCAGACCTTCTGCAAGGGCTTCATACAGTTGCGACGGGTGACGAGGCAACAGGTACTGACCGTTGACTTCAGTCATAAGGTCTTGTAGCGCAGGGTTAGCTTGTAGCTGCTGCATATCAACACTAGCGGCCTGCGGGAAGTAGGTCAACCAGTTATAGCCACCGTCAGAGACGCGGCCCCATAGTTCGGCATTGATGTAGTTACCAATACGTCCGAACAATAAACCAGTTGGTACGCAGGGAACGACAAAATCGAGCACTTGGAAAGGTGTCTTTTTATATTTGCGGGCAAAATACAGCATACCCAACATGACACCAATCAGGCCGCCATGGAATGACATACCGCCTTCCCAGACCTTGAACAGATAGGCAGGGTTTTGGAGCAGTTCACCGAACTGATAAAATAATACATAGCCGACACGGCCACCTAATATCACACCAAGTGCGCCAAAAAACACTAGGTCAGAGACCATATCTGTCGTCCAGCCTTCACGCTTGGTACTGCGGTACCATGCCAGTCCGTAAGCGGCGGCAAATGCCAACAAATACATCAGCCCATACCAATGGACTTCGACAGGTCCAACTGCTAATGCTACAGGATCGTACTGAGGATGAATCATCATAAAGGCATCATAATATTGATAATAAAATGCTGACTATAATAGCAAATTTCGTTCGCTGGGCATACATAATTGCTCTGGTGACAATCAGAGTGTATGAGTAATTTGAGTTTTTGAGATGGTAGAGAATGTATAGGCTAAGAGTCAAAAAAATAAGAAGTGAGGTGAAAAAAGTGACTTTAATTAAGGAGTGTTTTCGTGATGATATGTAATCTTGGTAGCTAGCAGCTTAGGATAAAAGTGCTATTTTTAGCATTATCGAGCGTTCACTACCAATTTGTATTATTACATCTATTATTAAAAGAAATTAGATGGCGACCAGATCTTGTACGTTATTTTCGACCATCGTATCGCCTGCGCCTTGTGAGACTACCTTACCACGTGATAGTACCGTGTAATTGTCAGCAAGCTCTTCGGCAAACTCATAGAATTGCTCAACCAGCACAATGGCCATATCACCTTTATCCGCTAAGTCGCGCAGGACGCGGCCAATATCTTTGATGATAGAAGGCTGTATACCTTCAGTTGGCTCGTCTAAAATTAACACAGTCGGCTCAGAGGCTAGGGCACGGGCGATAGCAAGCTGCTGCTGCTGACCACCAGACAAATCACCGCCACGACGATGTTTCATTTCATCGAGTACCGGGAAAATATCGTATAAATGCTTGGGTACGTGTTTTGCTTTACTGCGTGAGAATTTTGCCATGCCGATCAAAATATTTTCTTCGACCGTCAGTGTCGAAAAAATATCGCGTCCTTGTGGTACATAAGCTAAACCTGCTCGGACACGTTGCTCGGGAGACATCTTGCTGATGTCTTTATCATTAAGTAAAATCTCTCCTGATTTAATCGGTAGTATCCCCATTAGGCATTTAAGTAGCGTAGTTTTGCCCACGCCGTTACGTCCAAGTACCACGCTGCACGCGCCTACAGGCGCTGTAAATGAGACGTCTCGTAAAATATGACTGCCGCCGTAATACTGGTTGATATCGTTCACTTGTAACATGGCTGTCTCCTAAACTCTAAAAATTTTCTAATATTTTAAAGGGAATATTCGTTTGGCTCGTCCAGAAAATTTGTTCAGCTATCGACCTAAGTAGGACTCAATCACTGCTTCATTGGCTTGCACTTCAGCTAACGTACCTTCGGCCAAAATCGCCCCTTGTGCCAATACCGTGACCTTTTCACTGATGGCATCGATAAAGGTCATATCATGTTCGACCACTACTAATGTATGGTTCTTTTTAAGGCGTAGACACAGCTCGGCGGTATGCTCAGTTTCTGCATCGGTCATACCTGCCACTGGCTCATCAAGCAGAATCAGTTTGGGACTCTGCATCAGCAGCATGCCAATCTCTAACCATTGTTTTTGCCCATGTGAAAGCAAACCAGCGGGCTTATTGATTTTGTCAGTCAGGCGAATTTGTTGTAAGGTAGCGTCGAGGGTATCGCGAGTATCGGCATCGAGTTTGTTAAATAAGCTTTTGACCACACGTTTGTCTTTTGGCGCGGCAAGTAACAGATTATCCATGACGGTAAAATTTTCAAAGACAGTAGGTTTTTGAAACTTACGGCCGATACCCGCTTCAGCGATTTGTTCGGTAGATAAGCTGGCAAGGTTGTGAGTTTGACCAAAAAACACGCTGCCTTCGGTAGGGCGGGTTTTACCCGTAATGACATCCATCAATGTGGTTTTACCCGCGCCGTTAGGGCCGATGATACAGCGTAGCTCGCCTTCTTCGATATAGAGCGATAGATTGTTAAGTGCGCGAAACGAGTCAAACCAAACGCTCACATCTTCTAAGTACAGAGCGATACCATGGCTAAAATCGACGCCTGATTTTTTTGGGTGACTGAGACCGTCACGTCCATCAGTATGATCATATTCGGATAGCGCTTTGGTCGATTGTTCAGTCGATGAGGACTTATCGTTTAGCATTATTGTTTCTCCTTTTTGAATCGATCGAACAAGCCCATAATGCCATTGGGTAAAAACAACGTCACTACGACGAACAGTCCACCTAATATCAATAGCCAAAATTCAGGGTAGGCGACCGTAAAGTAGGTTTTCACAGCATTCACCACACCAGTACCTAAGATAGCGCCAATTAAGCTTCCTCTACCACCAGTCGCTACCCAAACGGCTATCTCAATCGAGTTCACTGGGTTCATTTCACTCGGATTGATAATGCCTATTTGCGGTACGTATAGCGCACCTGCGATACCAGCAATGACAGCGGATAATACCCAAGCAGATAGCTTGTACCACAGAGTACGGTAGCCCAAATACTGCAAGCGGTTTTCGCTGTCACGAATCGCACCAAGTACGCGACCATAAGGTTGGTTCATTAAATGACGCAAACCCATATAAGAGATTAACAATGCTAAGGCGGTGACAAAGCACAGCATTGAGCGTGTAGAGGCAGCGGTAATGTCATAGCCGAGTAAGGTGGTAAAACCAGTGAAGCCATTGTTGCCGCCAAAGCCTGTCTCATTACGGAAGAACAGCAAGGCTGCTGCATAGACCATAGCTTGGGTGATGATAGAAAAATAAACGCCTTTGATTTTGGAGCGAAAGGCAAAGAAACCAAATATAAACGCAACTAATCCAGGTACTAATACGACTAGTGCGACTGCCCACCAAAAGTGCTGCGTGCCAGCCCAATACCAGGGCATTTCAGTCCAGCTCAAGAAACGCATAAAATCAGGAAGCGCGTCGCCTGCTGTCTCACGTGTTAGGTACATGCCAAACGCATAACCACCCAAAGCAAAGTACAGGCCATGTCCCAAGCTCAAAATACCGGCATAGCCCCAGACGAGATCTAGTGCCAAAGCCACCATGGCTAAAGCCATTATTTTGCCAATTAGGGTAATCCAGTAGGCTGAAAGGTGAAAGGCTGAAGTCTCTGGCATCAGATGTAGCCAAGGCAGTATGAGTAGTACGGCAAAACATAAGCCAATTAAAACAGCACTACGCGGCGTATCAGACAATAATTTGGTCAGTATCATAGGAGTCTCCTTATTCGACAAAGCGGCCTTTGAGTGCAAATAAACCTTGTGGCCGTTTCTGAATAAACAGAATCACAAGAACCAACAACACAATCTTTGCCAATACCGCACCGATACCAATCTCAAGTACCGTGCCGCTAATACCAAGTCCCAAGGCGGCCAATACTGCGCCCCATACTTGTCCGACACCGCCAACGACGACGACCAAAAACGTATCAATGATATAGGTTTGTCCCAGATCAGGACCCACGTTGCCGACTTGGGCAAGGGCGCAGCCAGCCATACCAGCCAGTCCAGAGCCCAACCCAAATGCCATCATATCGATACGTGCAGAGGGGATACCGACAGCACGTGCCATTTGGCGGTTTTGGGTAACGGCTCTTATAAACAATCCAAAGCGCGTTTTGTTGAGTAAGTACACCAGTAGTGCCACGACAATGACGGTAAAGCCAATAATGGCAATACGGTTATAAGGCAGTACGAGACTTGAGGACACCTGATATGCGCCGCTGAGCCACGCCACGTTACTGACTTCAACGTTCTGCGCACCAAAAATCATCCGTACCAGTTGCATCAATATTAAGCTCACGCCAAAGGTCGCTAGTAAAGTCTCTAGCTCACGACCATATAGTGGGCGAATCACAATGCGTTCAATAATCATACCGATGACAGCGCTGACTAAAAAAGCGGCTGGAATAGCGGCAAGCAAATACCAACCTGCCATATCTGGCATATAAGCTTGAAAGAAATTTTGCACCATATATGTGGTATAAGCGCCAATCATAATCAGCTCACCGTGCGCCATATTAATCACGCCAAGCAAGCCAAAGGTAATGGCGAGACCAAGCGCGGCGAGCAGTAAAATACTGGCGGTACTCATACCGGTGAAGATATGACCCGTCCATGTGCTGATTTCGATACGCCGTGACACGCTAGATTCAGCATCGATAAGTGCAGCTTTAAGCGAGGCATCTAAGTTATCAGCTGCGAGGGCAGATTCAATATCGACCAAAACTTGAGGGTTATCACTATCTGCGAGTAGGTGCACAGCTGCAATCTGAGTGGGTAGGTCGCCGTTTTTGAAATCTATACGAGCCTGTAATGCAGTTAGTGCTTTTTTAACTTTAGCGCTGTCTTCATTTTCCGCTGCTGTTGTAATAATGGCTGGATCTACTTGGTCAATATTGTCGGCCAAAATCTCCACAGCTTGTAGGCGCTGTGCTGGCTTGTCAGATGCTAGCTTGACCTTGGCTTGTCCAAAAATCAGCGCCGAGCGCAGCGCATTGGTTAGGGTGATTTGTGATAAATCACTTGGCCAATCGTCCGTCTCTTTTTTATCAGGATAAGTAAACAGCTGATCTTCTTTATTCAGTAGATACGTTTGTCCACCATTACCTTGATACAGCTCATCATTGGCAATGAATTCAACCAAACTATCTAAACTCTCAACGGATCCTGGCCAATCACTTAGCATAGCTTGACGCTTACTAAAATCACCTGCCACGAATTGTTGAATGGCATCACCTGAGCTTGTAGTTGCTGTTGAAATATTTGAGGTGCTGGCTTGAGTAGAAGTGGCTACGTTGACAGGTGTGAGCAAAGATTGCTCACTATGAGCGGTATCCGTATCGTGGTCATGTATCTGACCATTATGATCCGCATACGCTGTGGTGGTGAAAATTGTTATGCATAATGCCATCAATGCAAGTAATCGCAGAGGCGCATGAATTGAAAAACGTGCCACATACTGCATGACTTCACTGACTGATGCTTGTGGGTTGTTACCATTTTCGGACGATGTTTGCCCTACAAACGGGCGTAAAGTATGGTGCTGCATGTGCGGCTCCCTGTTTTTCACAGACAACAAACCTTTAGCTTTTACTGCTTAGCGTTTTAAGCGATAGAAGAGTTGATAAGGTTTGGTGTTATTTAAAAGTTAAGAATAAGTGTGAAAAGTAGGCGTTAGGACGGTTATTGGTATCGTTTATCCATCCGCCTACTTTTCAGTTACTATATACGTGCTTTTCAGTACTGATTTATTTAGGGATAGCCTATTTAGGAATGTACTCGCTCCATGGCTGGGCTTGGATAACTTCTGGCGTTTTGAAAATCGTATCAAACTGTCCGTCGGCACGAATTTGACCAATCATGACAGGCTTCCATAGGTGATGGTTTTCTTCATCCATTTTTAGCGTGTAGCCAGAAGGTGCATCAAACGTTTGTCCCGCCATGCTGATACGCACTTTGTCGACATCAGTCGTACCTGCTTTTTCGACAGCTTGCTTCCACATGTTGATACCCACATAGGTAGCTTCCATTGGATCATTGGTCACGACTTTTTCAGCATTCGGTAATTTTTGGTCTAATGCATATTGCTTATAGCGTTTGGTAAATGCGCTGTTGGTTGGGTTTTTGATCGACATAAAGTAGTTCCATGCCGCCAAATGACCTTGTAGCAGACTGGTATCGATACCGCGTAGCTCTTCTTCACCGACTGAGAATGCCATGACCGGAATATCTGACGCTTTGATACCTTGGTTCGCTAGTTCACGATAGAACGGAACGTTTGAGTCGCCATTGATGGTCGAGATAACCGCGGTCTTTTTGCCCGTTGAGAATTTTTTGACGTTAGATACGATGGTTTGATAATTGCTGAAACCAAATGGCGTGTATTCTTCCATGATGTCTGCATCAGCCACGCCTTTCGATTTCAAAAATGCCTTTAAAATCTGGTTGGTGGTGCGTGGATAGACATAATCAGTACCTAGCAATACGAAGCGCTCTGCACCGCCGCCTTCTTCACTCATTAAGTACTCTACCGCCGGAATGGCTTGCTGATTTGGTGCAGCACCCGTGTAAAAAATATTTTCTGATTGCTCTTGGCCTTCGTACTGCACTGGATAGAACATCAATCCGTTCAACTCTTCAACCACAGGTAATACGGATTTGCGTGATACTGATGTCCAACCACCAAAGATGACATCTACTTTGTCTTGAGTGAGTAGCTGGCGGGCTTTTTCGGCAAACAACGGCCAATCAGAAGCAGGGTCGACGACTACTGGTTCTAGTTGCTTACCGAGTACACCGCCATTGGCATTGATCTCATCAATGGTCATGAGTGCCGTGTCTTTTAGAGAAGTTTCAGAGATGGCCATGGTGCCAGATAGCGAATGTAAGATGCCCACTTTGATCGTGTCGCCATCAGCGGCAGGGGTAGTCGTTGTCTCTGTATTTGTTTCGGCTGTTGTCTCTGTGGCTGTCGCGGTTTCGGCAGGCTTTTGACAGCCCGCGAGACTCAAGCTACCAACGACAGCAATCGCTAATAATGAGAAGCGTGATTTGATTTTGCCGTGCATATGAGTCTCAACAAATTGAGGATTGGCTAAAGTTGGTAACGAAAACATGGACATCTCCTAAATAGACACAAAAGATAAAGTATGGCTCCTGAACAGTTATTAAGAGTTCAAGTTCCGTGCCAAGTTAAAAAAGCCAATAATCGAGTAATAATTGAGCAATAATTAGGTTCTGATTAATATATTCATTAATTTAGTGCAGGATGGCTAATAAACTGCACCATAAAGGGGAGATGAACAAAAAAATGGTGCAATACAGAAAACCAAATTTTTAAAATTGAAGAGCTACCATATTAAGAGATTTATCGATAAGGCGATTTTTACTAAAAATGCTGTCTGCCAAAAGCATTTATTGCCAAAGACCTGTAAAACGGCTACGGTAATCTCTCTAAGATAGTTACTATTTTGCGCGTTGAGCCAATGCGTAGCTGCCATGATGGATTGTACTGCTAAGGAATGATGTATGAACGCACAATTAACGGATTCGCCTGTCTCAACAGGCCATGGCAGCGTATTACCGCCGCTTAATCAAATAACTAAATTTGCTATCCTGCCATTTGTACTTAGTAGTAGTGCCATTTTGGGATTGTCTTCGGCACAAGCGGCCACCAGTAGCGTCGAGCAAGTGACTATTTATCAAGGGCTGGCGAGCGTAACTCGCGCATTGCCTATTACAGGTAGCGGTGAGCAAACGGTGGTGTTTTCGTGCTTGTCACCTTATATGGATAAAGAAAGTCTAAGTGTACAAGCGACGAATAATGTTAGCGTTGGGGAAGTCAGTATCGAAGAGCTGACAGGTGAGCAGGCAGCCCAGTGTCAGTATCAAGGTGATGCCAAGGTACAGACGCAGCAAAATACTCTAGCTAGTATTAATGCGGAATTAGAAGCAGCACGGTTAGCAAAGGCCTACTTGCAGAATTTGACCAAAGCCACGCAAGTTAATACAGACAGTACGATTGCCAATAATGCCCGCGATATAGAAACTCAAGCGACCAGTATTAACCAAAGAATTCTAGAGATTCAACAGCGACAAGCGCGTGCCCAAGACGCACTGAATCAACTGATGGCAGGCAGCGCGACATCGACCTTTAACAAGGTGACACAGGTGAGTGTACGTACGGCAAGTCGCTCGCCAAGTAGCGTTAAGTTGCATTATCAAGTGCAAGGTGCAGGTTGGGAGCCTGCGTATCAAGCTCGCCTAAATACAAACAGTGAGCAGTTAAGTATCACAGCTTCTGCGATTATTGCTCAGCAAACTGGTGAGAACTGGACAAACGTACCACTGACACTTAGTACCGTTAATCCTAATCAAAGTACGACGGGGCAATTGCCGTATGTGCAGCGTCTGTCATTGTATGAAGAGAGCGAAGATGCTCGAGTAAGACGTGAGCTACCTATGATGGATGCGTCCCCTGTTATGATGGAAGAGCCTGCTTATAATAAAGGAGCAGGGGCAGCTATGGCGCCGCTACCTAATTTTACGGTCAGTAGCCAAAATAAAAATGGCATCATCGAGTATCGTTTACCGCAGTTGGTCAGTATTCCGAGTGATGGGAGACGGGTACGCACAGTGATTGGGGAGCAGGCAGGTAATAGTAAGCTCTGGATTCGCAGTACGCCAAGTGTTGAGACTGCTGCCTACTGGTATGCGTCAGCACCGTTTTTAACGCCGGACTGGGTCGATGGTTCGCTACAGTTGTACCGTGATGACAACTATGTAGGTCAGTCACGTTATAATTATCAAGTGCTAAAAGAGCAGGGGATTGGATTTGGTCGTGACTCAAATATGCTCGTGAAAGAGCTGACCAACGAAGATAAGCAAGGTGAAAAAGGTGTGCTAAACCGTACGCAAACACTGACGACTACCAAGGCCTATCAGTTTACCAATCAGCACAATCGTAGCGTACGCTTACAAGTACTGGGCAGTGAGCCTATCAGTCGTGACGATAGTTTAAAGGTTGCTGTGACGCATACGCCGCCTGTAACTGAGCGAGATTGGAATGACAATCAAGGCATGGTAGCGTGGGAATTTAACTTACCAAGTAAGCAATCACAAGTAATACGTTCAACCTCCCAGATTAGTTATCCTGCCAATAAATTACTGACTGGCAATTAATAATTACTATCTATAAAAGCTAGCTTATCAATAGGTAAAGTCTGAAATAATATCTTTGCCTCTATTAAGAATTACCCGCATAACGAAAATTATTATAAAAGGAAAGCTATGTGTATTGTCGCTATTGCTTGGCAATTATTTGATGAGTTACCACTGGTGCTACTGTCTAATCGTGATGAGTTTTTGCAGCGCCCAACTGAGCCGCTCCACCAGTGGTCTGACCAACCTATCTATGCTGGACGCGATAAACAAAGCGGTGGTACGTGGTTAGGCATTCATCAGCAAGTGTCACCAGCGCAGAGTGCAGAGTATTATGAACAGAATGGTCGTTGGGCTGCGGTATTGAACTTTCGTGACGGTGTACAGGCAAGCAGTGATGAGCGATCGCGGGGCGCGCTGGTCACTGAATTCTTGACAGGGACTCTAAGTCCGATGGATTTTGCACGGCAGATTGATTTGCAAGATTATGCGGGTTTTAATCTGATCATTGGTGACACTGCGCAAGCTGTGATCGTCAATAATCGTGGTCATGCCCCCACGCCATTGTATTCAGGTCTACATGTTATCTCTAATGGTCAACCAGAGGACAGTTGGTTTAAGACAGAGCGGTTGCGCGGGCGACTACGTCAAGAGGTGCTGCCATTGATTGCAGAAGATTGCACGCCTGCGTACTGGCAAGCGGCGGCTTTCAATGTCTTGTCAGATAGTACCAAAGCACCAGAAGATAAACTGCCTGTTACTGGCGTGGCATTTGAAGTAGAGCAGATGTTATCGTCTGTTTATATTGAACCTGTCGCTTTTGAAGTAGAGCAGATGTTATCGTCTGTTTATATTGAACCTGTCGCTTTTGGCGATACTGAAACTAGCAAACCTACTTATGGTACCCGCACTCAAAGCATCTTAACGTTGCGCAAAGAGAGCGATGCAGATTGTATTGCTAATATGATTAGCCGTGAGTTTGGCAATCATAATCGTAATCACTGACAATGACCGTTAATAGATAATAAAAAAACACCCACGGTAATTGCTAACATTCTAGCTACTATCGTGGGTGTTTTGCATCGTACTATTAAGTGACTCATTACATCAGCAAGTGATTATTTTGCTCAGGAATGATCAGCTCTTGTTTTAGGGGGAGTTCGCGTACCAATTCTTGCAAGGCACGACGATAAACGCCTCGTTTAAAGTGAATCACTTGTCCGAGTGGATACCAGTAGCTGACCCATTGCCAATGGTCAAATTCAGGTTTCCCTTCATCAAAGCGGATATGTTGAGTATTTGGCTCATCTAAGCGTAGCAAAAACCATTTTTGTTTTTGCCCAATACATAAGGGATGCTGACCATGACGTACATAACGTTTTGGCAAACGATAGCGCAACCAGTCTTGCGTGACTGCCAATAAGTCTACGTGACGCGGATGTAAGCCGACCTCTTCCCAGAGCTCGCGATACATTGCATCCATCGGCGTCTCCCCGCGGTCGATACCACCCTGCGGAAATTGCCAAGCGTTGTGACCAATACGTTTTGCCCACAGAACCTGCCCTTGTGTATTTGCCAAGATGATGCCGACGTTGGCGCGAAAGCCGTCTGCATCTATCATGACTAAACCTTTTAATTTGTTTAAAAATAGCTTGTTTTGACTTGAAACCGTGACAGCAATCGTAATTATTATAAGGTGATTGTTATCGATATCCGCTCAAAACAAGATTCATTACCTTTATTAAACCAAGAAACAAGCAAAATGTGTAACAGTATTTTGCTATAAAATGTTTCACGAGTTTTACCTTTTAAAATCAACTATTTACAAGCAAACTTTTGTAGGTTTTTATACGGCATTTTTAGGCAAGTGTTGATGAGTAGTAATAGGCGGATGAACATACGATTATTTAGTAAACTATCGAACTCCACTATTTCTATATGTATAAAGTGGTAAAAGCACAGATTTCACTGGTGAGCTAGTAGCAAAACAATGAGCCTATAAAATCTTGCTTTGGCTTATGCTACACTAGCTGGGCAATATATCATTCACACAATAATAATAGGCAATACGCCATTTAAAATAAGGAACATCTACAATGTCAGAATCAAAAGCAAGCGTCATATGGCAAGAGAATAAAGCCTTTATGGGTGTGTCACCATCAGGACATAATGTACAAATCGATGCTGATAAAGAAAAAGGCTCAAGCCCAATGGAGCTGATTTTGCTAGGACTAGGTGGTTGCGCCAGTTATGATGTCGTAGAGATTTTACAAAAATCACGCCAAGCAGTGACGGATGTACGTTGTGAGCTAACCGCCCAGCGCGCTGAAACTATACCAGCGGTCTATACTGATATTCATATGCATTTCGTTGTCACTGGTCAAGATGTCAAAGAAAAACAAGTCGAAAAAGCCATCCAGTTATCAGCAGAAAAATACTGTTCTGCCAGCCGTATGTTAGTAGCAGGTGGGGTCAATATCACCCATGACTTTGAAGTGGTTGCAGGCTAGGGACTTATATAATGATAAGTGCATTTTTTGAGTTGGTAACTGACAAAGTGGCGTCAGCCATTTTGGCTATGGTGGTAGCAAGCCTACTGCCATGGGCGGTGTCAATCGTTGCAAAAGTATCTGGTGGCTTTAGAATCAGAAATAATGCACATCCTCGGGAATTTTTTCAAAATGCGACAGGCATGGCAGCACGTGCTAATGCAGCACAGCAAAACAGTTATGAAACCTTGCCAGTGTTTTTGGCAGCAGTGATAGTCGCTATGCTGTTCTTTGTACCGCAGTCGATTATCAACGTATTGGCTTGGCTGTATGTGATGATACGAATTGGTTTTTGTGTGGCGTATATTACTAATTTGGCAATGTTCCGCTCTATCCTCTGGGTACTATCAATGGCATGTTGTCTAATGCTATTTTATTTAGCGATACGAGTCAGCGTCTAGGGCATGTCCTCAATTCAAACGACAGTTATCTAAACGGATTAAAAATGGCTAAATTTTGCCAAACAGCGTTAAATCGCTTGCTAGTATCTCGATATTACCTACGCTATTTTTCTCGTTTGACGGCAATTTATCTCATTTTTATCTCCATTTTTGAAATGAGGACACACCCTAGTAAAAATACCCGTAACCGCCAAAACGCTCAAATACAAGCAGGTGATTAATCTCGTACGCTTGCTTGTAGGGCGCTAACAATGACCGCTTTATTTTTCTCTCGTTTAATACCTTCCCACACTGTTTGCGCCTCAACATAGCCTTTGGTGAGCATACCTAGCCATTGCTTATAGCGTCCAACCAATACCACGTCGTTCTTTGCCTCACCTTCCAAAAACTTAATCTGATGGGCAATCAAATCTTGCCATAATAATGTAGCCGTATTCTCTACGCTGTTAGTACTTTTTTCAGTATCATTATCAACCTGTGCCACTAGATCAGGACGCGTTACTGCGCCGCGACCTAACATCAAATGCGGTGTACCTGCTTGTGTCATACAGTTCTGCGCATGTTCAATGTTCCAAATTTCTCCATTGGCAATGACTGGAATATCGAGCGCATTAAAGCTCTGGATTTTGTCCCAATAGGCAGGCGGCTTATAGCCTTGGGTTTTAGTACGTGCATGAATGGTCAGCCAGTCGGCGCCGCTATCGTTAATTGCACCGCGAATATCATCCATTCGGCTAGTGTCGGTATAGCCCAGACGAATCTTAGCTGATACTGGTATATGGGCGGGAACGGCTTGGCGTACGGCACTGATAATCTGATACATTGTTTCAGGTTCATCCAGCAGTACTGAACCACCGCGATGACTATTGACCGTTTTTGCAGGACATCCAAAGTTGATGTCGATAGCAGGCGCACCGAGCTCACAAGCGTACGCGGCGTTTTCGGCCATAAGCTGTGCTTCGCTACCCAAAATCTGTACATGAATGGGCGTACCAGAGGCCGTTTTGGCATCATGATGTAGCTCAGGCACATATTTATAAAACACATGCGCAGGTAAGACGTGCTGAGTGATGCGAATAAACTCACTGACCGACCAATCATAAGGACACCCCAAGTCAGACGCAATTTGGGTTAAGATTTGGCGCATTAATGGATCGGTTAAGCCCTCCATAGGCGCGAGCAAACGCACGGGAGATGCAAATAACTGATTAATAGTATTTTGACGCGTTTGAAGTTGCTGGCTATTATTCATGCTGGTGATTCACTGCTAAAGGGTCGTTATAAGAGATTGAATAAAACTTGAGGCTGACAAAGGTGTAGGGTAATTAAGTATTACCAAAAATCACTTTTTTGCCCGTCTGTAATCCTGATATCAAGTCTTTAATATTATGAATATCCAAATTGCTTTGCGCACGCGTGCAAGCAACATAAAGCAAACGCAGCTCTTCTGGACTGATCTTGACTGCATTGGTTGTCACATCGTAGTAAAAATCATCATCTAGTTGTACTTTTCCCCATTCAAGCCCTTTGGCTTTATGAGCAGTAGAGATGACATAGTCAGCGTTTTCAATGCTAGTCAGACTATTGACCGCTTGGCTTAGTACATTTGTACCGTGGTCATCGACCAGTTTGACCAGTGTTTTGAGGTCGCTACCCTCATTGGTTTCGGCGTACTCTTGCACATCACCCCAATTATAAAAATAAGCCAGCTCAGGTACACCGTAAGCCGATTTACCATTTTTTAAGTTTTCGGCTGCCTGACAGAATTTGAGCATACGGTCGGTATCCGCTTGTAGCGCCACGCGATGCCCGTGTTTTAATCCTGTCAACAGTTGCGACATAGCAGCAGCATTGGTACGGCACAAAATAGCATCTTTCTTACTGTGTACCATGCCCTTATCGGTAGAGGATTGCTTGTTTGGATTACCCTTTAGCGGTACGTCTTCTTGTAGCGCTTTTAATAAGGTATTGGCCACTTCTGCAATCGGCTCGCCAAAGCGAAAAGACTGTGTCAATAATGTCTGCGGTAGCGGCAGTTTTTTCATCGCATTGACCGCACCGCGCCATTCATAAATCTGCTGGTGTGCATCGCCCACATAGATGACTTGTCTCGACTGCTGAGTCAAGATACCCATCATCAAGGGATCGGCATCTTGGGCTTCATCAAATAAGATAAAGTCCGCTGGAATACTGGGCTTAGACAACGCCCAAAGCTTGAGATAAATATCATGGCCAATACCAGCAGGGTGACGCGCATCAATCGACTGTAACCAGCGCTGCTCAACAGCGGGGTAGAGCATCTCGCGCAGCTGCTCTGCATCTGAGTCATCGAGCCAACTTGGGAAGAGTATGTGCCTTGGCGCAGGGTAGCTGGCATGCGTGCTGCAAAAATTACTTACCGCATCGCTGACGAACCGAGACAATCGTGCGGGTGTCAGCGTAATGTATTTATTAACCCCATCCATTTGTCGACGTACTTGTACAGGCTGTAGTCCTAAATCATCACCGAGACGCTTAGGTGAAAAGCGCGGCAACGACAGCTTGGCAGTAATATCACGAGCGACATGACGATAAGCTAATGAGTGAAAAGTACGACACTCTACATGCGGCGGAAACTTTGAACGAGCATCATTGGCGATCGCTTTGTTAAAGGCTAGATACAGTCCGCGGCCACGTAAGCGCTCACCGATTAGCTTGAGCGTCGTTGTCTTACCGGCGCCCGCATAAGCGACCACTTTAAACGACTTGTGATCCATCGCCATATTCAGCGCGCTCAGCTGCTCGTCAGTGGGATCGCTCATATAAGCTGGCATAGATGCGGACATAATAAAGCTACCTAAATACAAAAATTGATTAAAAATAAAAGGGGCAAAAAAAGCCACTGGGTAAACAATGGCTTATAGATGATGGTGATGCTAAAACGTGATAATAAGCAATCAGCTTACTAATGAGGCAAGAATAAAACGGTGTAATGGTAGTTTAACGCATAGCTATATGTAATCAATAACTTTATTTTAGTCTAGATTAGACTGATAAGTGTTTTATTCTTTGTCTGACGACACGAGAGTAGGACTGGGCTCTTCTTTGATCAAAATCTTCGCCAAAAACAAACCAAGCTCAAACAACAACCACATCGGAATCGCTAGCATGAGCATCGATACACCATCTGGCGGCGTGACAACGGCAGCCACAGCAAAACAGCCTACAATGATATAACGACGTTTTTCTTCTAAGCTCTGAATGGAGACAATACCTGCCAATATCAATAGCAAAGTGACAACTGGAATCTCAAACGTTAAGCCGAATACCATAAATAATTTTAAGGCAAAACTGAGATAGCTGTCGATATCCGTCATGGGTAGTACGTTTTGCGGGGCAAACATGATAAAGAACTTTAAGACCCCTTTGAGCACAATAAAGTAAGAAAAAGCCACGCCAGCATAAAACAAAAATATAGAGGATAGCAGCACTGGAATAGCGATTTTCTTTTCTTTTTTATACAGACCGGGCGCTACAAATGACCAAATTTGATAAAGAATGTAGGGCATCGCCAAAAACGCGGCTACGAATACGGTCAGACGTATCGGTGCCATAAAGTTTGACGTGATATCGGTGGCAATCATGGTCGAATTGGCGGGTAACTGTGCCACCAACGGGTCAGACAATAAGTTATATAGCTCGCGCGAATAACCGACCAAACCTAAAAATATTATCAGTACTGCCACACATATTTTGATCAAATGCCGACGCAGCTCAATCAAATGCTCGGTAATAGGCATATCAGCCAAAGGGCTTAAAATATCCTCTGATTTTTTATCTTGAGTGGTATTGGTCGTTGCTTCAGCACCTTTATTGAGGGTTTTTTGATCAATAGCTTCTTGATCAATGACATTTGGGTCAGTAACGGCGATTTTCTCTTGACGACTTTTTTTGCGCTTGAATAATGACATCAATCAGTCTCCTGCTTATGGTCAGAAGTCTGCATGTTGGCAGGACTGTTGAGTAGAGCGTCCGCTTTATAGTTTGGCACATATGGCGGCATTGGGAGCCGACGTGCTTTGTCATAAGCACCAAGTCGAAACCACATATTTTCCCATGGACGGGTAGTGATGGTCTGAACAACTGGCGCTGCCTTGGCGTTGTCACCTATATTTGCATCACCTACATTTGCATCATCCACATCGTCACCGCTGTGACCGCGCTTCGATAAGTGACCATTTTCTAATGTATCTGGCTGCTCTTCAGTGGCATAAGCATAGTCGAATGCTTTTGGCGTGGCTGGTTGCTGCTTTTGTGTGCGGTTATTTTCATGAGCTTCGTCACCCTTACTATTTTCAGCATTCGTAGATGCTTCAGAAGCTATCGAAGCAGGACTATGTGAGCTTTCAAAAGCTTTCATATTGCCGCGCATTTCAGCCATTTCACGCCTCATCTCAGCTTCGGTCTGGCGAATTTTGGCGAGTTCTTTTTGCATTTGCTGACGCGTCTCAGCCAAGTCAAGCTCAGCCTCTATTTCAGACTGCAATGTTGAGACTGTACGGCGAATTTTGGCATACCATTGCCCAGCCGTGCGCGCTGCCTGTGGCAGTTTTTCTGGGCCCAGTACGATTAGGGCGATAACGCCAAAGAGAAGTAGTTCAGAAAACCCGATATCAAACATAATGGTCCGATGTCACTGTTTAGATGCTATACGTTATGCTTATCATCAACCTTGCTGGTTGAGCGCTCTTCAGTGTGTGCCGTTGCATCGTGGTCAAGAACCGCGTGTTTTTTGGCATGCTCTGTATTTTCATCTTTGACAGCTTCTTTAAAGCCTTTGACAGCACCGCCCAAATCTTTACCAGCATTTCTGAGTTTTGAGGTGCCAAACACGACAACGACAACGACCAATAGTATCAGCCAATGTGTAATAGAAAAACTACCCATAACGGTATCCTTGTGACCTGGTTTTGCGACTTAGTTTTCAGTCTTTATATGCCTGCTTTGAGTTTGCAAAAAGGTCCAACTAGCAAACAAAAAGCATCGACATATAATGCGAGATAAAACAGAGCTATATTATAACCTGCACTTATTACAAATAGGTGAAAGCAACAATAATCAAATAAAATAGACGTTTATTTTTTATTTAGGCTTATCTAGCGGCTTTCTCCTCGATACCTGATAACCCAAAACGTCTGCCTAGCTCATTTAACACAGCATCCGACTCTATATCAAACCATGCCAGTCCAACCAAGGTATGGAACCAGACATCTGCGACTTCATAGATCAGCTCATGACGCGCTTCATCGTAGCTTGCTTTGTCTGCAATCTCATCACAGTTAGCAAAATCTTTGGCAGCGATGATACTTTCTGTACTCTCTTCACCGACTTTCTCTAATATCTTATTTAATCCTTTGGCATACAGACTGGCCACATAAGAGCTGTTGGCATCGGCTTGTTTGCGCTCTGCTAATACGCTATCGAGCTGCTGCAATACAGAGGCTTTATCGACTTGTGCTTGGATAGTATCAGAGTCAGTATTCGAACCAGTGTTTTCAATTTCAAGAGTTTCGCTAGTAGAGTCATGAGAATGATAAATATCCGCAGGGTCTTTCAATACTTTATCGACAGTTTGCCATTCAGGCGTTTGACCTGATAAATCCAACCGCTGATAAAAGCAAGATTCACGTCCCGTATGGCAAGCAATGCCGCCAGCCTGAGTGACACTAAGCACAATCACATCTGCATCACAGTCTAGACGAATATCATGCACAGTTTGCGTATGACCTGATGACTCACCTTTATGCCACAACTTGGCACGTGAGCGTGAAAAATAAACCGCTGTTTGGGTTTGCGCGGTTAGCTGCAATGCTTCTGCATTCATCCACGCCATCATCAAAATACGACCTGTCTGATGATCTTGAGCAATTGCAGGAATCAAACCATCATCATTAAAAGTTACGGCAGTCAGCCAAGCAGGTAAAGTCATAATGTATTTGTCGTCTTATAGGTAGAAAGTGAAAAAGAGTGATAAGCAATTATACTACTTATGATTAAAGCGGGGAGATTATCTGAAATGCTCTGCAATATGCTGACAGCTAGCAATATGATGTCAGCTAAATGCGCTATAGAGTGCAATTATGCTAAATCTAAATGAACAGCATACTATTGATAATAAGCGATTCTACAGTCTAAATAAATGCGGATACAACGCTTCTTTAATCGTATTATCAAGCTTAGTCACTTTATTGAGGTTAAAGTCGTAACCTCTAAAATGCTGGCGTGCTTTTGCTACTATCTCGCCCGTGTGCATCCGCGTGACCTTTAGGATTATATTACCGCCATTATCATATATTGGCTCAACACCAACTTCAAATAGCAGCTCTTCTCGTACGCGGATACGGCTTACAATATCTAGCTGCAATTTATCAATAATCAAGCCTTGATGATCTGCGTTGATTTCTTTGACACCTTTAGCGTATAGAAACCTTAACCGTGCTTCGGACAATAGCGCTGTCAGAGATTCGACCGTCATGTGCTGTCCTGCGTCGGCTTCCGTATGACGTACACGCATCACTGTCTCAAAAACAAACAAGTCGTCGTCGAATACTAACTCTTGTTTTGACACACTGTCTCCTAGAGTGATGGCCAAAGATTATTCTATTTATCATGCTGTAGGTTAGTAGCACTGTTATCGTTGTAGCTATACATTACAGCGTAAACATTCATAGTGAATAAGGTGGTTTTAATAGTGTTTATATGAAAATATAGCTCAGTCTCTACTTAAGCACAGCTTAGGCTGACATTCAATCTATTTGGATAAAAATCAGCCGTTTTATTAGCGTTTTTAGGAGAGCTGCTATCGCTTATTTGATGCTGATTACTTGTCTATATTGTCTACTAAAACCTCGCCAAAACTTTACTTGGCAAAACAAGGCACTATCTGCTAAAATAGCGCCTCCCACCTCGAGGCAAATAGAGGTTTAGTGGTTATTTATATAACGATTATTCAGTATGACTATTTGACGACCAGGTTCTAAAACAGAAAAAGAGGCAAATCATCATGAAAGTTAAGATGAAAACCAGAAGCGGCGCAGCTAAACGCTTCAAAAAAACAGCGAATGGCTTCAAGCGTAAGCAAGCATTCAAAAGCCATATTTTGACCAAGAAATCAGCTAAGCGTATTCGCCAATTGCGTGGTCTTAAGTTGGTGCACAAGTCTGACGAAGCAGCAGTTCGTCGTATGTGCCCATACATTTAATAGCCTACCGTCATCTATCTTTGATTGAAAATATTTGACTTTGCAATCTGACAATGATGTTTGTTATTTAACGGCATCATCACTCGCTTAACAGTGATTAAAAAATCTTGGAGTAAATTATGGCCCGTGTAAAACGTGGTGTACAGGCAAATCGCCGTCACAAAAAAATCTTAAAGCGCGCAAAAGGCTACTACGGTGCCCGTTCACGTGTTTACCGCGTAGCGGTACAAGCAGTGACCAAAGCTGGTCAATATGCTTATCGTGACCGTCGCAACAAGAAACGTACTTTCCGTCGTCTTTGGATCGCACGTATCAATGCTGGTGCACGCTTAAACGGCTTAAGCTATAGCCGCTTCATCAATGGCATGAAAAAAGCAAACATCGCAATCGATCGTCGCGTTCTAGCAGACATCGCTATGCATGATGCAGCGACTTTCACCGCCTTAGTTGAAAAAGCAAAAGCGGAATTAGCCTAAATATTAATTATCCTTTAAGTATTCTGCTTGTTTGAGTGTTTGCTTAAATGGATAGCAATAATATTGATTAATAGTACGATATTAATAAAAGCTACCGCTGGTCGGTGGCTTTTTTTATAGTAGATTATTTTACAGCCAGTTTTATACCGCAAAAATGTAAAACGTTTTTAGTAAAGTTGCACTTTTTATTGTCTAAATATTCAAGCCATTTATATCACACGCCTTTGGTTGAAAATGAGTGGGTAAATGGTTTGCAATATTTGGTCAAATCCCTACAATTATAAATCACTATTATTAATAGTCCGTTTAAATCAGGAAGAATGCGTCTTATGACTAACCCTGCTGCCACCAACGACTTGTCGGCGCTACCGACCTTGTCTTCAGAGCTTAATGAGCTTAACGAAGCTCAGCTTACCGAATTTGCAAATGCTGCTGAAGCTCTAATCCTACAAGTAACTGATGCGCGTACACTGCAAGATTTTCGTGTGCAATTGACTGGTAAAAAGAGTCCGTTAACGGGCTGGTCAAAGCAGATGGGCAAGCTCGATGCTGATGATAAAAAAACTTATGGCGGCTGGTTGCATCAAGTACGTAGCCGCATTCAGCAAGCACTGACAGACCAACAGCAGCAACTAGAAGTTGCAGCGCTCAATGCCAAGCTAGAAAGCGAAAGCATTGATATCACTTTGCCTGCTCGTGGTGGCCAAAAGGGTCATCTGCATCCAGTAACTATGATTACTCAGCGTATGCAGCAGTATTTTATTCAAGCAGGTTTCAATGTCGCAACTGGCCCCGAAGTCGAGAGCGACTACTATAATTTTGAAGCGTTAAATATCCCGTCGCACCATCCTGCGCGCGCGATGCATGACACCTTTTATTTCGATGCGCATTATCTACTGCGTACGCACACTAGTCCTGTTCAGATTCGTACCATGGAAAAAAATGAGCCGCCGATTCGCATCATTTGCCCAGGCCGTGTTTATCGTAATGACTCAGACCAAACCCACTCGCCAATGTTCCATCAGCTAGAAGGCCTTATGGTCACCGAGTCGAGCACTTTTGCTGAGCTAAAAGGTTTGATTAGTGAGTTTCTAGAAGCATTTTTTGCCAAAGAGCTGACCGTACGTTTCCGTCCGTCGTTTTTCCCATTCACTGAGCCTTCAGCAGAAGTGGATATCTTAGATGATAATGGCAAATGGCTTGAAGTGATGGGCTGCGGTATGGTACATCCACAAGTGCTAACCAACTGCGGTATCGATAGCGACAAATACACAGGCTTTGCTTTTGGTATGGGTATCGAGCGCTTTGCAATGTTGTATTACGGTATTGATGACTTGCGCTTATTTTTCCAAAATGACGTGCGCTTCTTAAAGCAATTTGGCTAGAGTTTTCCTTATACCTATATAGTTAGTTCAAGATAATTTAGATCCAAGGAAGGCGAGTGAAAGTGCTACAAATCGTAGACTGAGCGAGCCTGACGCTGTATCTAACTTATATAAGATTGACTATAGCAAGTGAATTCGCCAAGCTTTACTCCAACATCTTTATTATAAAATTCTGATCCGAGATATTTATGAAAATTAGCGAACAGTGGCTACGTCAGTGGGTAAACCCTACAAATACTAGCGAACAGTTAGCCGAACAGTTGACTATGGCAGGTCTTGAGATTGATGATCGCTATGCGGTTGCCCGTGCTTTTAGCGGTGTGGTTGTCGGTGAAGTCATCAGCATTGAGCAGCATCCTGATGCAGATAAACTACGTGTTACTCAAGTAAATATCGGTGACGCTGAGCCATTACAAATTGTCTGCGGTGCTCCTAACGTGACCGTCGGTATGAAAGCGCCTGTCGCTACCGTTGGTGCGGTATTGCCAAGCGATGATAAGAAAGGGTTTAAAATCAAAAAGAGTAAGCTACGCGGTGTGGCCTCAAACGGCATGCTATGCGGTGCTTCTGAAATTGATTTAGTCGATGATATAGATGGTTTGCTTGAGTTGCCTGAAGATGCACCAGTTGGTACGGATATTCGTGAATATCTAGGTCTAGATAATCAAGTATTGGATATCTCAATCACCCCAAACCGTGGTGATTGCTTTAGCGTACGTGGTATCGCTCGCGAGATTTCAGTCATCAATGACTTGCCTGTACAGTTGCCAGAGATTCCTGACAATGTAGTCGCTTCTGATAATGGTGCAACGCCCGCTGTGACAGTCGATGCAAAGGAAGCGTGCCCTCGCTATCTGTTGCAGTCGATTCACAATATTGATCGTAGCATCGATACTCCGAAATGGATGCAAGATGCACTGGTACAGTCAGGACTACGTTCACACAACTTCTTGGTCGATGTGACCAACTATGTATTGATGGAATTAGGTCAACCGTTACATGCGTTTGACGCAGACACGATCGAAGGTGATATCGTTGTACGTTTGGCAAAGCCTGATGAAACCATTACTTTGCTGAATGAGCAAACCGTTACCTTGACCGGTGATGAACTTGTGATTGCTGATGATAAAGGTGCCTTGGCACTGGCTGGTATCATGGGTGGTCAGCGTAGCAGTGTCACCGATAGTACGACCAATATCGTGGTAGAAAGCGCTTTCTTTAATCAACTGGCTATCGCTGCACGCGCACGCCGTTTTGGATTGCACACCGATGCCTCGCAGCGTTTTGAGCGTGGGGTCGATTTTGAATTGCCAGCATTGGCGTTGGCACGAGCTTGTGATTTAATCACCAGTATCACTGGCGGTGAAGCTGGACAAATAGTCACGGCTGAAAACCTTGAGCATTTGCCAGCGCGCGCGCCAATTACATTGCCAATCGCGAAAGTTCGTGATGTCATTGGGATTGATATTGAGCCATCTGAGATGGTACGTATCTTGACCCAATTGGGTTTTGATGTAGAGCAGCAGAGCGATTCACTAGTTTGCAAGCCGCCATCTTATCGTTTTGATATGAGTATCCGCGAGGATTTAATCGAAGAGATTGCTCGTATCTATGGCTATGACAATATTCCAAGTGTCCTGCCACATTTGCAAGTCAGTATGGATTATGATGATACTGCAGATTTGACCCATGAGATGAAGCTATCATTAGTCGACAACGGCTATATGGAAGCGATCAGCTTTAGCTTTAGTGATGCAAAACTAGAAGCATTGCTTGACGACGAAGCGCTAGGAGAGGTGTTGGCACTAGCAAACCCTATCTCTAGTGATTTAGCCGTTATGCGTCGTACTTTGCTATCGAGCCTACTGCCTTGCGTGCAATATAACTTGAATCGTCAGCAGCCACGTGTACGCTTCTTTGAGACAGGTCTTAGCTTTGTTGGACAAAGTATTAGTGACTTAGTACAAACGCCAAGTATTGCTTTAGTCGCAGTTGGTGATATATGGAGCGAGCAAGCTTATCAAAACCGCGCCTTAGATTTTTATGACCTAAAGCATGATATTGAGCAGCTATTACCAGCACAAATCGATAGCGCACGTATCCGCTATGAGCGTAGTACGCTGAGCTTCCTGCATCCAGGACAAAGCGCTGAGTTATATATCGATGATGTATATGTTGGTTGGTTGGGTCAGTTGCACCCAAATACTGCTAAGCAATTAGATCTGCCTACTACATGGGTCGCTCAATTGTCACTGGCACCGCTATTGACGATTGCACGTGAGCAGCATGCTATCACGACACCAAACAAGTTCCCACAAGTACGCCGCGATATTGCTATCTTGGTAGACAGTGACATCAGTTTGCAGGCACTAGAGACAACGGTGCGAACTGCAGCAGGTAATTTGTTGACTGATCTTTGGTTATTTGATGTTTATCAAGGTGACAAAGTACCAGCAGGCCAGCGCTCACTAGCGTTTGCATTGATATGGCAAGACAGTACGCAAACGTTGTCTGACGAAGCCGTCAAGACTGCCACAGATAAAGTGGTACAAGCGCTAACTGACCAGCATTCTGTACAGCTGCGCGACAGCTAACATCTACTATTTATTATACCCAATGCTCTGTAGTCTTTTTACCATGAGGCTACGGAGCATTGCTATTCATAGAATAAGTTAAGTGGTTATTAATAAAGGATTTTAATGAAGACTTTGTTAAAAAATGCTCAAAAAACCTTTATAATAGCTAGCCTTAACCCTCATACCGCTAAACCATGATATTCGACATCACGACATAGCATAGGAGTCGTACTGTGAGCACCTTAACCAAATCTGACATGATTGAGCATTTGATGAGTCACCTAAACCTAACACGCCAAGAAGGCCGCTGTCTGGTGGAGAACTTTTTTGATGAGCTGTCAGAGAGTTTGATTGATGGCAAAGAGGTCAAGCTTTCAGGCTTTGGCAACTTTGAGCTTAAAGACAAAAATAGCCGTCCAGGCCGTAACCCTAAAACAGGAGAGCCTGTGGCAGTATCCGCGCGCCGTGTGGTTACTTTCAAGACAGGGCAGAAATTTCGTCAGAAGGTTGACGAGCGTTTGTTTGATAGCTAATACCTAGTTTGGCACTGCGCTGAACGATAGTGTGTCTGTTTTATCGTGAGTTTATAAGAATGCTAGTGCGTATTTGCACTTAGTTATTTTTGCGTACATCTATATATTTCGATATTGCAGCACGCATCGCATATTAGGGTTATCTATAAAGTAGAAACCTACTAAAATCATAAATGATAGACATAAAAAAAGAGAGCATAGGCTCTCTTTTTTTTACTACAGTTTATCTATTGTATGAACAATAAATTACTGAGCTTCTTCAACTACTACTTCGTCAGAAGCTTCAACAGCAGCAGTATCAGTTTCGCTAGCTACGTCTACGCTAGTGGTATCGCCGTCTACAGGAACTTCAGCGTCCATTTCGTCAGTAGCAGTTGCAGCTTGTGCATCAGCGATGTCAGCTTCAGCGCCAGCAACAGCAGCGTCAGCATCAGCAGTCATTTCGCCTTCAGCAGCAGCTTCGTTTAGCTCTTCAGAAGCGTCTTGCACTTCTTCTTGCGCGTCAGATAAATCTTCAGCAGCGTTTTCTTTGCTGCTATCACAGGCAGTAAGGCCCATAGTTGCAGTCATGATACCAGCTAGAGCAAGTAATTTAAGTTTCATATGGTTTTCTCCGGAAAAATGAAATGAGCAGTAGCAGCAACAAAGGTCGAAATCCGAGATTTCTCAGAATTCAACTAGCCTTAGTCACAGCTACTCAGCTTCCACGCATTCTATAGGTTTTCTAAGTAAATAGAAATAGCCTGTACAATTAAGTAACAATAATATTTAAAATAATATTTTACTTTCTCTATCCGATATACTTTTTAATACAAGAGGCTAGATTAATCGACGTATAATCAAAGACATGAGAAGGATGGAGAGCTTTTCTGGTTCCTGTTTCTTATCTAAAATTGTCGATATTAGCCCCGTTTGTATGGGTAAGAATTGAATTAAATAGTCCGATTATGGTCCTATATTACATAAATCCTAGTTAAGTTAGCAATTTTATAGGTTTCTACTTGCTTTTAGGATAGTAGACTAGGTCATAGCGTAAATTGACTGGCTAAATAATATATAACATAAGTAATGATTAATAGAAGTAGTGGCTAATAGAGATAGTGATTAATAGAAATAATGAATCAATCTATATTTGAGGAAGAGAATTATGAAATGGCAAGGTAGACGAGGCAGCTCGAATGTGCGCTCTAGCACAGGTGGCGGTAAGATGATCGGCGGTGGTATTGGCGGTATTATCATCGCTGGCATTTTATGGTTGGTATTTGGAGTAAACCCAATGACCGCATTACAGACAGGTCAAGCGGTTACAGGTGGTGGCAGTGAGTCATCTACCGAGCTGGCAACCAGCACAGACCGAGACACGCAGTTTGTGAAAGTTGTACTAGCAGATACAGAAGAAGTCTGGCATCAAATCTTTAACGAAGCTGGTAGCACTTATCAAGAGCCGTCATTGATTTTGTTTAATGGTCAGGTTAGCTCGGCATGTGGTAGTGCTAGCTCTGCAACAGGTCCATTTTATTGTCCAGGGGATCAGACTGTTTATTTGGATACGTCATTCTTTGTAGAGATGCGTCAGAATCTTGGTATTTCAGGCGATCAGCAAGGCTCTGGTGGTGAAGAGAACCAAGGCAAGGCTGGCGATTTCGCACAGGCCTATGTGATAGCGCATGAGGTAGGTCATCATGTTCAGACGCTATTGGGCATTAGCCAACAAGTCAATGAAGCTCGTCAGCAAGTGACGCAAGCACAGTCTAACAAGCTATCAGTATTGCAAGAGTTGCAAGCGGATTGTTTTGCTGGTGTATGGGCACAGCGCAATCAAGAACGTGTACAGTTTTTAGAGGCTGGTGATCTTGATGAAGCGGTGAATGCTGCTAGTCAAATCGGTGATGATCGTCTGGCGAAAGCGAGTGGTGGTGCAGTAGTGCCCGATAACTTTACTCATGGTACCAGTCAACAACGTGTCGAATGGTTTACCCGTGGTCTAGAAAGCGGTAATGTACAATCTTGCGATACGTTCAGCGGCGCACTTTAATGGATATAGTTATTAATAATCGTGTATTTGACTAATGATGTATTTCTAATACTGATATTTTTTATTATAAGTTTAGTGCATGGACTTATAATAAAAATTGAGACATAAAAAAAGCCTGCAATTCGTTGCAGGCTTTTTTATTATCTTTTATCTGATATTACTCAATCAATTGTCAAATAATATCAGCGTAGAAAGATTTAGTTGTTGTCAAGAACATAACCACCAGCACCGCCAATCGCTGCACCAGCCAATGCGCCACGAGCGATATCTTTGCTGTCGCCTTTGCTTTTAATAAGAGCACCAGCTGCTGCGCCAGCAGTAGCACCTTTAGCGGTGTTGCTCATACCACTATAAGAGTTACAACCAGTCATGATTAGGGCTGAGCTAGTAATTGCAGTCATTGCGATCGTTTTAGCAAATTTCATATTATCACCTATTAAGTCATCAAGTTTAAAATACAATACCTTTAACATACTATGTCCATGATATTTTCAAGTATATTCCTACTGTCTGTCATAATAGTCGGTCACTAATAATATAGTCGTAGTAAAAACGCTAAACTTTGCAAACGAGATGTAAGCGATGTTGCCGTACTGTATCATCAGCAATGCCTGTGAACGACAGTGCAGATTACGTCCTAATGGGTCTAACTATTAATATTTTGATGCTGTCATAAAAAAGACTACCTATAGGTAGTCTTAATATTGAATCAAAGCTGAATATGTCTAGCAAACTAACTAAGAATTAGTTTTGTGATTTACGCTTCATTTGCTCAAAGAATTCATCATTGGTCTTCGCTTCTTTTAGGCGATCCAACAAGAACTCAGTGGCTTGTACGCCATCCATCGGTTGAAGTAGTTTGCGTAAGATCCATACTTTACGCAGTTTGTCTTCGTCCAATAGACGCTCTTCGCGGCGCGTACCAGATTTTTTGATATTAATCGCAGGGAATACACGTTTTTCAGCCAAGTCACGCTCAAGCGTAATCTCTTGGTTACCCGTTCCCTTAAATTCTTCAAAAATAACGCTATCCATCTTACTACCAGTATCAATCAATGCACTGGCAATAATAGTCAAACTACCACCTTCTTCCACGTTACGCGCAGCACCAAAGAAACGTTTTGGACGTTCTAGAGCATTGGCATCCAGACCACCCGTCAACACTTTACCTGACGATGGAATGACCGTGTTATAAGCACGCGCTAGACGCGTAATTGAATCAAGTAAAATCACCACGTCTTGCTTATGCTCGACCAAACGTTTGGCCTTTTCGATGACCATTTCAGCAACTTGTACGTGACGCTGTGGCGGCTCATCAAAGGTAGAAGCGACCACTTCACCGCGTACTGTACGTACCATCTCAGTGACTTCTTCTGGACGCTCATCAATCAATAGTACGATTAAATAACATTCAGGGTTATTACGAGTGATTGATTGCGCGATGGTTTGTAGCAACATCGTTTTACCCGCTTTTGGCGGTGCGACGATGATAGAACGCTGACCTTTACCAATCGGAGCGATTAGGTCGATGATACGACCAGTCAAATCTTCAGTGGTTCCGTTACCAAGCTCAAGTTTTAAATGCTCAGTTGGGAATAGGGGCGTCAGGTTCTCAAAGATAAGCTTATGACGTGAGCGATCTGGCGTATCAAAGTTAATTTCGCCAACTTTTAATAATGCAAAATAACGCTCAGAATCTTTTGGTGGACGAATCGTACCAGCGATACTGTCACCAGTTTTTAGACTGAAACGGCGAATTTGGCTAGGGCTGACATAAATATCATCAGGACCGGCTAAATATGAGCCTTCTGATGAGCGCAAAAATCCAAAACCATCAGGAAGAACCTCAAGTACGCCGTCACCATAGATGGCTTCACCGTTACGCGCATGGGTTTTTAGAATAGCAAAGATAATGTCCTGTTTACGGCTACGCGCCATATTATCAAGACCCATTTCTTTGGCGATAGCCAATAGCTCAGCGATTGATTTTTTCTTTAATTCAGTAAGATTCATAGATAGGTCATTAGCAATTGATCAGATGAGAGATGCCATTAGCAGCACAAGTCACGACAGTGATTAAAATAACGGTAATATGATGATATGGGTGTGTGCACAGCGCTGTAGTTTATGTAGTTTTGGTTTTATATGTCTGCTTATGTACGCATTGCCATCATTGGAGGCAAGGTAATAAGAAATAAGGATAAAAAAGGCTACATAAGAGTCTGCGTCAAAAACTCAATATCAGTAATTGCGTTTAGTCATTTTGTTCAGCAATGGTGTTTATAATGACGATTGTGTTTTTGTTGATAAACACGAGGAGAATAGCGACAAGATACTTAGGAAAACAGTTGGTTTTCTCTTGTCAGCAGACTATACGGTCTTCACAATAGCATTGTCAATAAATTTTGCCAAAAAAGTCATATTATCGAGTTTTTTGCACAAAAAACAAGCAAAAAAGCCACTATCTTGGTTAGATAATGGCTTTTTCGGTTATTTTATTTTACCCGCTCAAGGTAATCTAGAGCGAGCAAATGTAACTTATAAATGCTTGTCTAGTACTTTAGCCAATTCAGCTTTTGGCTGTAGGCCCATTACTGAATCAACTTTTTCGCCATCTTTGAATACAAATAGCGTTGGGATGTTACGAATACCAAAACGGCTGGCTGCTTGTGGGTTGTTGTCTACGTCTACTTTGACGATTTTAACTTTACCTTGGTACTCAGTCGCTAGATCTTCTAAAATAGGGGCGATGGCTTTACAAGGACCACACCATGGAGCCCAGAAGTCTACTAGTACAGGTACGTCTGATTGTAGAACGTCTTGATCAAAGTCTGTGTCGGTAGTATGTACAATAAGGTCTGACATAATTTTATCTCTCTTGTTTTATTACTTCTATCACCACTCATCAACCTATATATTGGTTTAATAATAAATCAGTTGGTGGTCAAAGAATTGTTTAGAAGGGGTGAAAATGTGCCATTATATTAACATGTTTGCCCTAATTTGACAGATACAGGCTGGTTAAATTGTTTAACAACTAGTATTAGCACAATAAATCGAAACGGTGCAGCACAAGAGTGTCTAATCTGTTATTTAATACGATTATCCTTATCAAAGTATGTATCTCAGCAAGGTAGAAGTCTTATGTTTACCTCGTTTACATAGTAGCTAGTGATTAGTAGCTAGCGATATTAATAACGTTAAAAATCAGTCAAAGTTTTGCCCTTTTGTCCATATAACCGTTGCTCATAAAGTGGCTATCGTGCCAAATATAGCTATCATGTCCAAAAGATTAACCACCAAAAATCCTTATCTTAAAACCAATTTACATAAGTAGTTAAATTTATGCCTTTTACCGATGAAGAAGTTAATGCCCTCAATGCCCAAGAAAGCGCTTATCCGCTTGAGTTCTTTAAAAATTTTGCACAAAAGATTACGGTTTACGAAGACGATGATATTTGGGTGGTTGATAAACCTGCAGGCCTATTAAGCGTCGATGGTAAAACACTCAAAGTCAGTCTGCTTGCTCGTCTTGAGCGTGTCAATCCAGCCGTCAAATTGATACACCGTTTAGATATGGATACCTCGGGACTGCTTATTTTTGCAAAAAATGCAGCAGCGCAAACCAATATCAGTAAGCAATTCATCGAGCGTTTACCGCAAAAGAAATACCAAGCACGTGTCTTTGGTAAATGGGAGCAGGTCGGTGCAACTGGTGAGATATCAGTGCCAGTACGCTATGAACCAAGTACCAAACCGCGTCATATCGTCGATCACGACTGGTCGAAGCATGCACTGACGATGTATGAAGTTGTGGCTCACGAAACCTGTAATGGCGAGGCAGTCACTCGGGTCATGCTAAAGCCAGTCACGGGACGCAGTCATCAGCTACGCGTACATATGGTGCACGTCGATCATGTGATGATTGGCGATCCAATTTATGCTGAAGGTGCTGCATTAGAGATAGCACCAAGATTGAACCTACATGCACAGCAATTGCGTTTAAAGCATCCAGTACTGGGTGCTTGGATGGACTGGGAGAGTCCCTGCCCATTTTAAAACGTTAGATTTTACCGCTTACTGTTAATAGATGCGATAAACGGCTCTAAAGCCAGCTATAAAATGCCAGTCATGCAAATACAAGGATGAAAGTATGCTTGATATCACCACTACCAAACAGGCTATCAAAAACCGTTTTAAAGGTAAAAAGTCAAAGACGGACAAAGTAGCCGACTATGAAGTATTGATTATCGGTGCGGGTATCGCAGGTATTGGTATGGCTTGCCGTTTACAGCAACAGCAGCATACAGGCCTATTCGGTCATAAAGCTCCAAAAAAGCAAAAGCAGGCAAAATCGACTAATAAGCAAAAACCTCCACAGCGCTTTGCTATCTTAGAAAAGCGTGCTGATTTGGGTGGTACATGGGATTTATTTACCTATCCGGGGATTCGCTCTGACTCTGACGCCTTGACCTTTGGTTATAACTTTAGGCCGTGGCTTGATTATAGAATGCTTGCAGCAGGCGATGATATCAAACGCTATATCGCTGATACGGCACGCGAGTTTGGGGTGACCGAACATATCCATTATCAGCATGAAGTTCAGCAGATATCATGGTCTAGTGAGAATCAGCAGTGGTCAGCAACTATTAAAAACCATGCAAGCGGTGAGAGGTTTGTTAAGACTGCCAAGTTTATCGTAGGTGCCACTGGTTATTATGATTATGAGCAAGGCTATCGCCCTCATTTTGATGGAGAGGAGGGTTTTCACGGTCAAATCGTTCATCCGCAGCACTGGAATAATCTAAATTATGATGATAAAAAAGTCGTCGTTATTGGTAGCGGTGCCACAGCAATGACGTTGCTACCTGCGCTAGTAGATAAAGACAGCGATCAGTGTGCGCGTCATGTCACGATGCTGCAGCGTACGCCGACCTATGTGGCAAGCGTACCGGGTGATGACCATGCTATTGACTGGCTATCAGGCAAGTTTTCACCATTATCAAAAGAGCAGGCCTATACGCTACTGCGTGCGCGTAATGTGCTGAGGCAGCAAGGCCTGTACAAAGTTGCGACTCATGCACCCAAGGTGATGAAGGCAGTCTTAAGAAGTGGGGTGAAAAAAGAGTTAAAAGGTAGCGACGTCGACAGCAAGCATTTTATGCCTGACTATAATCCATGGGATCAACGAGTATGTGCGGTGCCTGACGGTGATTTATTCAAAGCCCTGCAGGACAAACGCGCAACAGTAGTGACCGATCAAATCGGCCACTTTACGGCAACGGGAATTATGCTGCAATCTGGCCAGCATCTCGACGCTGATATCATCGTTACTGCGACTGGCTTAAAGCTACAGATGTTGGGTGGGGCCGCGGTATATATCGACGGTCAGGCCGTCGATATCGGCACGCGTATGACTTATAAGGCAGTCATGATAGAAGGCATACCTAATATGGCTGCACTGTTTGGCTATACCAATGCCTCATGGACACTAAAAATCGATTTGGCTTGTCAGTATGTAGTGAGGCTACTGGGGTATATGCATAAGAACCGTTATCAAGTCGCCATGCCACAAGCACAGACTGCAGATATGACAGCCTGTGCTCAAGTAGATACCGTAATGGGTTCGCTATCGTCTGGATATGTCAGACGCGGCAAAGACGAGCTACCTAAGCAAGGCGATCGCTATCCTTGGTTCGTGACCAACAACTATCTAAGCGATCGAATCATGCTTAAGTATCGCAAGATAAAAGACGACTGGTTACGATTTAGCCGTTAGCGTCTTGGTAATTATTGATGATGGTTGTCGATGAAATCGGCCACTTGCTTACTTAACATCTGCCACAAGGTCTCCTGAGCGCTTTTGCTGCCCCATGCATTGTGCGGACTAAAGATAACACGCGGATGGTCGCTGATACTGAGCAAAGGGTCATTATCAGCGATCGGTTCTTGTTCAAACACATCGCTAGCATAGCCGATGATTTGCTCACTATTAATCGCGTCAGTTAATGCTTGGCTATCAACGATGCCGCCACGTGCGACGTTGACGATGAGCGGTTGTTTGTCCATTTTCGCCAGAGTATCTTTATTAATAAGATGCTCAGTTTGTTCATTCAATGGACAGTGTAGGCTGATCACATCCGCACGCGCTAGCACTTCATCAAACTCGGTATAGTCGTCGCTGCGTGGCTCACGTCCTTGGTGCTCTGCCCACAGTACGGTCATACCAAAGGCACGAGCGATTTCGGTTACGCGCTTGCCGATAGTGCCGATACCAATAATACCTAGCGTCTTATCTTCCAAATCTATCAGCGGAATATCCAGCAGGCAAAAATTGCCGTTTGCCAGCCACGTGCCATCAGCGACTTTCTGATGATAATGAATACCAGCACGCATCGCTGTCAGCATGAGCATAAATGTGTGTTCGGGAACGCTTTTGACCGCATAACCAGCGACATTGAACAGCGCGACACCGTGCTTATCGCAAGCGGCTTGATCGACGTTATTCATGCCAGTGGCAGTCAGTTGGATCAGCTTAAGTTTCGGCAATTGCTCTATCACCTCTGCACCAATCTGGACTTTATTGGTAATAATAATGTCAGCATCTTTGCAACGTTCAATGATGACAGCTGTGTCTTTTGGCGTGTCGTTATAAGTGATGTAGTCGCTCACACCCCTTGGTGCAGGCAGGTCAATACCTTCAGAAAAAGTACCTTTGTCTAAAAAAACGGCTTGCATGGCTAGTCCTTACTTATTGTTGTCTTATAGATAATCAGCGAATAAATGGCTATCGCATGAATCCTTATCGACTTAATGTAGCACGTTGGTATTTTTAGTCAAAAACGAATTGGCCAAATATCGATCGAATAGATATAAGCTGCTGATAAAATAGGATAATCTGTATTATTTAATAATAGTGTACTGGTCTGACATAGTATCGATTAAATAACTTATAAAATCATAGCTATCGCAAGCTGCCTCTTGAAAATTCAACTTAACGCACTCATCTACCCGCTAACGTTATATAATGGTGTGACTGAGCTGCTGGCTCTACTAAGATTACGACATTTATTTTGCGTCTATTGACGATTTATGTTCTTTGTAATCTTACCGCTATCACAATCTACCATTGCTATCTAAATTTCATTATCTGAGTACAAAAGACATCGCCTTATGACTATCTCTATTGCTTCATTGCACAGTACTGAATTCGCCGTTGGTCAACGTTATTTATCTGATACGGAGTCTGAGCTTGGCTTAGGTGTGGTCATCGATGTTGACGACCGATGTGTGCATATTTTATTTCCGCAAAGTGAAGAGACACGCGTCTACGCAAAAAACTCTGCGCCATTATCGCGCGTGGTGTTTAAAGTGGGCGATAGCATCTACGATCAAGATGGCAAAAGCTATACGGTCAATGCTGTTGATGAGGTGATGGGCGTACTTAAATATGGTGTCGATGAGCACGAGCGCGGCATCATGGAAACCCGTCTTGCTGCCAATATCACGTTGGCCAAGCCGCTTGAGCGCTTGCTTGCTGGCCGTATTGAACGTGGTGACTGGTATGAGCTGCGCCAAGACATCTTGCGCATGCAGTCAGCGCTAGCAGGCCATCCACTAAAAGGCCTAATGGGTGCACGTGTCGATATCATCGAGCATCAGCTATATATCGCACATGAAGTTGGCAAGCGTATCGCGCCGCGTGTACTATTGGCTGATGAAGTTGGCCTTGGTAAAACCATCGAAGCGGGCATGATTATTCATCAGCAGTTGCTAACAGGCAAAGCTGAGCGTGTATTGATTTTAGTACCCGATAGTTTGCAGTATCAATGGATGATTGAGCTGCGTCGTCGCTTTAACCTAAACTTTGCATTGTTTGATCTAGTACGTACTGCGGCTATCAAAGAACACGATCCTGAACAAAACGTCTTCGCCACTGAGCAATGTATCATTGGTGGTATGGATCTATTGCTCGATCACCCAGACTTATATGACCAAGCGATGGATGCAGGGTTTGATTTATTGGTCGTTGATGAAGCGCATCATCTGCATTGGGATGAAGCACAGGGCGGCAATGATAAGTATGACTTGATTGCAGATTTCGCAGAAGAAACGCCAGGCGTGATGCTATTGACAGCAACGCCAGAGCAGCTTGGGGCGCAAAGTCACTTTGCCCGTTTGCGTCTACTTGATCCAGATCGCTTTGATGATTTGGATGAGTTTATCGATGGTCAAGAAGCTTTTGCAGAAACAGCAGCAGTTGCTGGCGTCTTAATAGAAGAAAAGCCATTGAATGAAGGTCAAATCGCTGCTTTAAGTAGCCTACTAGACATTAGTATTGAAGAGCTATCCTCAATCAATGAAGATGAAAAACTACGAACGCATGCACTAAATGAGCTGTTAGATCGTCATGGTACAGGTCGTATTTTGTTCCGTAATACTCGTGAGAGTGTCAAAGGATTCTATGGCCGTAGTAGTCAGCCATATCCATTGCCACTTCCTGAAGCATGGAAAGACAGCTATCAAACCAATGGCAAGTTGCGTGAGCAGCTATGGGGCGAAGAAAACCAACCAGACGGTGGCTGGCTAGAAGATGATCCACGTGTTTCTTGGTTGATTGATATCTTACGCGGTGAGCTTAAGCATCAAAAAGTGCTATTAATCGCTCGTAGTGGCGCGACGGTAGAGAGTTTAGAAGCAGTATTGCGTCTGCATGCAGGCATTAAGACAGCTATCTTTACTGAGCAGATGACTTTGCTTGAGCGTGACCAAGCAGCTGCATTCTTTGCAGATAGTGAAGGCGCACAGATACTACTGTGTTCGGAGATTGGTTCAGAAGGTCGTAACTTCCAGTTTGCAAGCCAATTAATACTATGGGATTTACCTGCTAACCCAGATACCTTAGAGCAGCGTATCGGCCGTCTAGATCGTATCGGTCAGACGCAGCAAATCATGCTACATGTGCCTTATGTACAGGGTACAGCGCAAGAGCGTCTGTATCAGTGGTATAACGATGCGCTGAATATGTTCAATCAGATATCGCCAACCGCACAAAGCGTGCAAGAGCAATATATCCAAGAGCTAAAACCAATGCTTGAAGGTGCTGATACCGCTGAAAACAATGTCATCTTGCAAGACATCATTGACGAGGCGCTACAGACACGTTTGGGACTAGAAGCACAGCTACAAGCTGGTCGTGACCGTCTGCTAGAGTACAACTCATGCCGTCCGCGTGTCGCAGGTCGTATCGCCGATGCTATGCGTGACTTTGATGGTAATAATTTGCTGCCGCACTTTATTGAGCGTTTCTTTGCGTCTGCCAATATCGATCACAATATCCAGCGTGATGGCTCGTGGGTTATCGCACCTATCAATAGCACTGAGATCAGTGACTATATTGATGGTTTGCCACTTGGTGATGAAGACGGTATGACCCTGACCTTTGAGCGTGAGCAAGCGCTTCAGCGTGAAGATATTGAGTTTATCACTCACGAGCATCCATTGATGCGGGCAATTTATGAGCTAGCGAGCACCAGCACCTTTGGTAATACGACAGTTGCTATGCTCAAAAGTGCCGCTGTACCGCAAGGCATGGTACTGCTAGAGGTGAACTTCCGTGTTGAAGCCATCGCACCAAAGCTGCTTAACTTGCCCGCTACATTGACCACACAAAACATCCGCGTATTCATCAGTGAGCAGGGCAGTGACTTATCTGCTCGTATCAGTGCTGATATGATCATGCCGCACGTTGAGCGATTGGATAAAAATCGTGCCCGCCAAGTTATCAAGGTACGCAGCGATGTTATTGAGCAGCGTTACTATGAAGCTGAAGATATCGCACGCGCGCAAATCGCTGAGATTGGTGAGCAAGCAAGTAGCCGCTTTAGTCAGCAATGGTCGCGCGAGATCAAACGTCTCAAGCATCTGCAAACTATCAATCCAAACGTACGTCCTGAAGAGATTGAGCGTTTAGAGCAGCTTAAAGCTCAAGGTGAGCAAGCACTTGGTAACTTGTCATTAGTGCCGGACTCTATTCGTGTACTCGTAGCAGTTAAGCCATAAACATCGACGTATTTGTCAAAAACGAGGTGTTGTTATACATCTCGTTTTTTTATGGTTGAGATTACTTGCTTTGCTCTTTAGTTGCGATTTGTCTGACAAAAACTGATAAGCAATACTTATGAGTAAGCCGACAGTCACTAGTCAAAGCCACCAATATTGGGTAAGATGTTTACCTTTTCTATAGAAAATAAATATTCGGTGATAACATCGCTAACGATGTCTGTATGTTTATTTTAAGGTCTCCTTCGACAGATCTTAACCAGTGATCTCGCATTATTTTACATTCAAATATGATGGCTATATGGCATCAATATCATCAGATGCTGAGCGTTTTTGATAAAAATAAGGAAACATATCGTCATGTCCGATAATCTACAACTGATTGATGAGCTGCTGGCTACTATCGCGCTTATTGAAGTTACCCCTGATGTATTTGAGGGTAAAAGCCATGACTATGTGGGCAGTCGTATATTTGGTGGGCAAGTGCTCGCTCAAGCGATTATGGCAGCGGCTCATACATTAGATAAAGACAAACCTTGTCACTCACTGCATGGATATTTTTTGCGTGGTGGTGATATTAACCAACCGGTGATATACCAAGTCCGTCGATTGCGTGATGGTCGTAGCTTGTCTGCACGTGAAGTCACCGCTATTCAGTACAAAGAAGTACGTGGTAAGCCGCCTGTTGAGCAAGTAATATTTTCAATGATTGCCTCGTTCTCTCCGATGGAAGATGGGCTTGAGTATCAAGAAGATATGCCTGTCTATCCACCGCCAGAAGACTTGCTAACAGAACAAGATTTAAAAGAAGAAAACGTCGGAAAAGTGCCAGAAGCGCTAAAAGCAAGATTTATGCGCCGCCGTCATGTCGAGATTAAGCCAGTTAAGCCGCGTAATCCGATTAGCCCAGAACCTATGAAACCCAAGCAAGCAAACTGGCTACGCATTCGTGAATTGGGCAATCAGCCAGTGGCTATTCAGCAAGCATTATTGGCATTTTCGTCGGACTTTTATTTGGTTGGCACAGGGCTAATGTCACATGGTGTTAGCTTTATGACTAGTGGTCTACAAGCTGCCAGTATCGATCACTCGATGCATTTCCATCGTGATTTTGATTTGAACAAATGGATGCTGTATGACATGTGGAGTGATACCACGTCTAATGCGAAAGGCTTGAATCATGGTCAGTTTTGGCAAGATGGCAAACTGGTCGCTACTGTGCAACAGGAAGGCCTCATGCGTTTACGTGTGCCAAAGTCTTAGAGTACTGTAGGCTCAGCTGCCTTTATATTGTCATCATAAAAAAGCGACTCGTTATTAATAATGAGTTGCTTTTTTTATTCCAATTTCTTACTCTAAGATCTTAACCATCGCGCGAGGTAGCCCTAGGCTGTCTTGCGCTTTTTGTTCGGTTAACCACTTAAAGTCGATTTCAGCCGCTGCTAATTTCTGATTTAGCTCAGTTACCAGAGTCGCATCAATCGTCAATTTACGCGGGGTCAAATACCAGTGAAAATGCGTCAGCGAATGCTTGATAGGGTCGTCATCGAGTAAAGTATTGCTGAATGATTTTGCCACCAGTTCATTTTTTATCAGCCATTCATTAATGATTTGCTCAGCAGTGGTAAATTCTGTCTCGTATACTTTTTCATGACTACGGACGTCACTTGGTATATTAGTTGGCTTATCATCGCTCGCTGGTTTTTTAGCATCAGTCTTACCAGTGGCTTTACTACTTGTCTTAACGTCAATTTTTTCTATAAACTGTAAGGGTAAGCTCCACAGTCCACCCCAGATACCGTTGTCAGGGCGTTGTAGCCACAATATCTCACTGTCTGCACTTTCGATTAGCAATGCATCACTGAATTTACTAGGTTTGGGCTGCTTTTTTGCTTTGACGGGATAATCAGTCTCGCGCCCTTGCGCATGGGCTAGGCAGTCTTCTTTCAATGGACATAACAGACAGGCAGGCTTGCTACGGGTACATAATGTTGCGCCCATATCCATCATGGCTTGCGCAAACAATCCTGAGTTCTCTGTCGGTGTCAGTCGCTCTGCCAATGCCCATAAATCTTTGGTGGTAGCAGATTTAGTGATGTCGCCGTCGATAGCGGCCCAACGTGTCAGCACTCGTTTGACATTACCATCGCAGATGACACCATAATGATGCAATCCCATCGCCATAATCGCGCCAGCAGTCGATGGCCCAACGCCAGAAATCGTTTCCCATCCTGCTAGCGTCTGCGGAAACTCGCCCGTTTTATCGATTACTTCGACCAACTGCTTGGCACCTTTATGCAAATTACGCGCACGCGCATAATAGCCAAGTCCTGCCCAATGCTCGGCAACCAAATCCCATTCTGCTGCGGCCAAATCCTGCACAGTTGGAAATGACTCCATAAAACGCGCAAAGTAAGGTAATACAGTGATCACCTGCGTTTGCTGAAGCATGACTTCTGATAACCAAACGATATAAGGGTTGGGCATATCGGTTTGGTGCTGTTGCCAAGGTAAGTCATGGCGACCGTTTTCGGCAAACCAATCGAGTAGGCGTGGGGCGAAGGAGTTTAGGGAAGTAGGTGACTGAGAAAATTGAGTAGGCAAGAGTATTCCTTGTAAGTTGAACAGGGATATATAGGATTTGGAGTTGGCAGGAAAAAAGGTAAATAGATAAAACTATTTACCAATATATGAGGCTTAATTGTTTATAAATAAAGGGGATAGATAGTATCACTATAGAGAAGTAAGAGTTTATCGATAAACACTGTCTAAAGTCTCACCCGATTTATTTTTCCACTCAATCCATCCGTTGGTCGAACGTCCTGATACTAGAGCACTGGCTCCACTGGGTGTTTTAAATAAATGGTTTTCAGTGAGTTTATAGCTTTTATCGTTTACGGCTACGAGTTTGCCGCTACTGAGCAGACTCTCTTTTAATTTAGTCACGAATGGCGGAGCTGATGAAGTTTGTGTTTGCCGTATTAGAGAACCTGCTAATATTACAAAGCCATCGTCGTCATAGTATCCTTTAGCATCACCATCTTTTATCTTGTAGTAAAACAGAGCTGGAATAGGTTTCGTTGGAGCTTCATCGATTATTTGAGCAACTTTAGCAATGGTGGAATTAGTCGTTTTGTTTTCGTAAGTCTTGTTGGTATGAAGGCTATCATGAATAGCCAAGGATTCGAAAATAGGCTGTCCCAAGGTGGATAGTAAAACGTCAAGGGTGTGGAATAATTCCTCGCAATCAGCCTTTAATGGGTCAGGTGTATGCGGTTTATTACCATTATTTCCATTTTTTAGTTCGTAACGACCCACCTCAATGGCAGTTGCGATAGCTTTATGTTCCATATATAGCGCATGGGTTTGTGTCATAGAGTTATTGGTTGAGAGCATGACAAAAGCCCGTGTCCAGAAATCTTTGTCATCATGTTGATTAAGACGTCTTTTAAGATCGCCAGTTTGTCCAACATAGAGTAACGGCTTCTCTATACTATCGGTATCACCAATCAAAAAATACAAACCAACTTGATTGGCATCGGGCATCGCAAAAAAGTCGTCAATGTGGATACGTGGGATTTCAATCAATCTTACTGTGCGCGTAGTCATCTCTGCCAAACGCAACCCACGAGGGTTACCTTTTGGCAGATAAATTTGAATGGTTTTAGCTGATGGTATTAAAGGATTCATAGTAGCTTATATTATTGGATGTCTACTTCCGATTCTTCCGCGTTTTCAAACGACGTAAGCGCTTTTCTTCCTCTTTCGCCTTTTTCTTCTCTTCAGCAGCGAGTCGTTGTTCAGCGACGACGATTTCTTCAGCTTCAGTCATCGCTGGTGTCTCTAACGTTATACGACCAATCTTCGCGCTACGCAGTTCGTTAATGAGAATCTCAGACATACGATAAGTATCGACTTGATTGCCCGCGCGTACACAGCCGCGATTACGTCCAGCCACTTCAAAAAACTCCCAGTCAGTCTTTGGCAGCTCTTCAATTTTGTAGCGGGTTTTTAGCAGCTCAGGATAGGCTTGCATCAAGTATTCAGCGGTATAGCTTGCCACATCAGCGAAGTCAAAAGCCGTATCACGAATACCGCCTGTTGCTGCTAAACGATAACCAGAGTTTTCGTTTTCAACTTTTGGCCATAGCATACCGGGTGTATCATAGAGCATGATGTCATCGTCGAGTTTAATCAGCTGCTGCGATTTGGTCACGGCTGGCTCATCACCGGTTCTTGCTACCGCGCGTCCTGCTAGCGTATTGATCAGCGTTGATTTGCCAACGTTTGGAATACCCATAATCATCGCTTTGATTTGACGACCAGTCCCGACTTTATTAGGTACTAGATGTTTACAGATGGCGATGATGCGTTTGACATCATTGGCTTTTTCGGTGTCGCAAGCAATGGCTTTGACCCCATCTTGCTGCTCAAGATAATCCATCCATGCTTGAGTTAATTCAGGATCGGCAAGGTCAGCTTTGTTCAGGATTTTGATAACAGGTTTTTCGCCGCGTAGTGCTGCGACCATTGGGTTTTCACTACTATATGGAATACGCGCATCGATGACCTCGATGACCAAATCCATCTGCGGCATGACTTCTTTGATTTCGTTACGGGCTTTGTTCATGTGCCCAGGGAACCACTGAATACTTGCTCTCTTATCCATCTGCTTTCATAACCTTTTATAAAAAATGCTAAAAGTAAAACAATCAATGTTTACTTTCTAATGGTGTCCAGTTTACTACAGAACCACATTGCTCACGGCACAATTTCACTTAACCATGATGCGAGGTCGTGATCAGGTTATGGTTACGTCTTATCCGTTATTTCATCGTGCGAGGGTGGTAGTGGTGCCAAATAACCAATGAGCAGAATCAAACTGCCCGCGCCAAGGAAAGATATGACTCGCCAAATTGCCTCAGTCTGTGACAAATCGACTAAGACCAGCTTAAGTACGACAATACCTAACAACCCAATACCCATAAACCAAAGCGCACGCTGCCAATAGCGACTCGCCCTGATGGTAGCGACCAATGCCAAGAGCGTCCATAGAATCGTCAGCCCTGTTTGTACTTGCTCGCTCTGCCATGCGCCGCCTTGATAGTCATTCCAAAGTGGCGTGCCAATAAAGGCGTGTAGCGTTCTGACTAACATGCTTGAAGTCAACCAAAAACTGATCAGTCCCAATACAATTAACAGACTCTCAGCAGTGAATACGCGCTTAGATTTGGCAGCTGCACTCGGCTCGGTAATGGTTTCATTGTGTCGGCGTTGGCTGATGTAATACAGACTAAAACCAACCGATAGTGTCAGCCAAGATGTGATGTCATATAGATTAAACAATGGAAAATAAGACAGTCCCCAAATCACACCGTCATAAGACCAATTGGTAAGAACTACCCACAGTAAAGCAATGAGAGCAAAAATGGCAGCGCATCCTAATACTGCTTGCTGCCAATCAAACCAATACAGCAGATCTTGTCCTACAGTTTTATTGGTTGAGGTATTTTCTTCATTTTGACTAAGATAACGATGGTTGAACCATAACCCAGACAATATGAGTACCGCTGAAAACAAGAAAGCCATTACGCCATCAGAGTCTGGTAGGCCATAATGCGCCGCGGCAGCAATGAGTAAGATACCCGTACCTAGCCAGCTTGCATCAGTATAGCGTGAGGTATTCTTATTATCAGACCATGTATCAGACCATGTATCAGACCATGTATCAGACCATGTTTTTAGCCATAGCTGCCCCATGACTAACCAGCCGATTATTAACCCTACAAACACCAACCATTCCGTTGTTGACCATGTTAAATTTCGCTCAAACTTTTGTGGCAGTTGCAGTATTAGCATGAAGTAGAACAGGGCCAATAATCCATGACTAAGCTGTCTAATTTCCGCCCACGGACGATAGCGATTGATGACCCAATAAGCAATCAAGCTGATGAGTGCTGCCAGTGCAATTACCGTCGTGCTTGATTGCCAGATATCAAACCAATGATGCAAATCAAGCATCAGTACTTGTAGCATCCAAGCCATCGCGGTCAGTGTCAAAAATTTGATGAATCTAGGGCTGTGCCAAACGAATTTGAATACGCGGCTCTGACTATTGATTGAGGTCAGCCATTGCTGTGCAGCTTGCGTACTGACACCCAGCGCACGTGCATAGCCGGTCAATACATCTGATGTGCCGTCCAATGTTTGTGATTGTATGACTGAGGATTGAGATTGTATGACCGAGGATTTTGTAGGACCTTTATTGTTAAGGCTATTAAGGTTATTACTACCGTCTAACGTATTAATCAGCGCGGCAGGGGAGTTGCTAGCGCGTAATATAAAGACGGTCGCTAGATAACTGAGCGCTGAAATACTAAAGGCCAAAACGGGATAGTCTTCGATAGAGAATATCGCTGTCGTCACTAGCATACCAATACTGACGATCTGTAATAGTAAGCCGAATAACACCGACCACGATCGCAGCGAGCGGCGTCCAAACCATACTAGCGCCAATCCTTGTACAGACCAACCAAAAGCAATCCATTCAGCATCTAGCGCCAGCGGAATAACGAGTGCAAAAAATCCTAATCCTAACGCCAGCATACCTTCGGTGATTAAAGCATAGCGTTTACTGCGCTGGATAAATAGCCAGCCTAAGCCAAGATAAACCGTAGCCAAAATGGCACTGGTAATCGTGAGGGCGTTAGAGATGTCGTTTAGTAAGGCAGAAAATAAACCAAAGGCCAGTAGCGGTACTGAAAACAGTAAACCCGTATCAATGGGGAATACATAGGAGCTGCCTACATGGGCTTTGTCCAAGTGTTTTGTGTCATCTACATTATCAGCATGACTGAGGTCTTTTTTGTTTAGCGCATTATAGGTGATGATTTGCTGCGCATAACGAATGACGACAAACAAGTAAAGCAGCCAGTGTAAGGTTACTAATGCTACCAATGACCAGCGCTGCGTTTCAATGACGGCGCTCAGGTTTTCGCTGATACCACAATAGTATGCCAAGCCAAATGTCACAGTCACACCGAATAGATTTAATATTTTCCACGGTCGATAATGAGCAATGACGGCAATGGTGACGTTTAGCAGTAGATAATAGCTAAATAAGGTGACCAAGCTGCCAGTATCTTCGCTGGTCAAAATCGGTGCAAAAAATCCACCCGATAATGCTAGTAATGCTAATGGAAAAGCGTTTTGACGTACGGCGAGAGCAATGGTAATGGCAGACAATGACCCAAGCCCGATAAAGCTTGGGATACTAGGAATGATTTCATAAACACTGTAAGCAAAAAAGGTGCTTAGATAGGCAATCGCTAAGCCTGCACCTTGTAGCGTAATCCCATATGAAAAGCGTTTTGCGGTCAGCTTTAACCCAAGTGCTGCCAATGCTAACCCTGTAACACCGACTGCTATCAGCTTTGTGGCAATAGAAATCTCGATATATTCGCTTAATAAGCGAAGCAGGAGCACTACGCCTACCAATAGTACCAATACGCCGACTCGTACGACCAAATTACCACCGAAAAACCAGTTTTTGATTGAGTGAATGAGCGAGGTCACAATAGGCAATGAGCGTTCATCAGGCTCAATCGGTGCAGTAGGCGCCGTATTTTTCGTATTTATCGAGGCGTTATTGTTTATAGGTTTATCATTAGATATATTTGACGCTGTCTGTATGGTCGAGTTTGAAGCAACGGTAGGAAGCGGGGGTGGCGATACAGGCAGCTGATTATCTGGAGAAGAGTGTTGTGAGTCAAAAGCTATTTCTTTAGCATCATGGTCTTTAGCGTCACTGTCTTTAGCGTCACTGTTTTTAGGAGCATTGTCTTTAAGATCATGATCGTCAGTAGCAGTGTTGCGTGCATAATTGCTTTTATCGACGAAAGGTGCAGATGGAGGCGTCATAATACGATGTCTTTGCTGCTCAAGCTCAGCTTGCAGCGTCGTTACATCACGGCGTAGATGCTCGATTTTTCGAGCTATCCTAGTATATAACGCGACCACTACGATCAATAAAATCGTAAAAGCCAGCCAGCCCAACTGGGTCACCATTAGATACAACATCTTCGTCACTCAATCCAGTTTATAGTAAAGTGATAATGACGTGATTTAATAAGAAGCACAAGACTACTCTGATTACTGGGCTAAAAGACAAATGCTAGAATGACACTCAAAATAAAAGGGTAGCTTAATAATTAAGCTACCCTTTTTTAATGATCTTTATACCAAATCGTTTCTTATGCTAAATTGGCTTTCATAAACTCAAGCATGTTTTCCCAGCTTTGTTTAGCAGCGGCTTCATTGTAGCCAAGATCTACTTCATTTTTGGCTGCGCGCTCATCGGCATGCGGATTAGTAAAGCCATGCTTAGCGTTGTCATAAACGTCGATAGTGTAATCAACATCGGCTGCGTCTAGCTCTGATTTTAGACCTTCGATAGCATCCATTGATACCATTGAGTCATCACGGCCATGAGCGACCAACACTTTTGCTGCAAAGTTTTTGTCTGCTGGCTGTTTTGGCGTTGGGTTACCATGGAACGTGGCGACCGCTTTTAGCGGCATGCCTTCGCGAGCCATATCTAGTACAACTTTACCACCGAAGCAGTAACCGATTGCGCCTAGGTTGTCACCATCGACAGATAACTGATCGCTGAAGTCATTAAGAATTAAGCGGCAGCGTGCCATCAGCATGTCTTGATCAGCCAGTACTTGCTCCATCCACATGTTTGCCTGCGCTGCATCAGTAGTTAGTTTGCCTTCACCGTAAACGTCCATAGCGACTGCTGCATAACCTGCCTCTGCCAAACGCTCAACCACTGATTTTGGATGATCGACTACGCCCCACCATTCTGGTGCAACTAAGATACCTGCTGCTGGATTTTCATCTGAAGCGTTTGCTGGTAGTGCTACATAACTGATAAGTTCTACACCATTCTCGGTAGTACTGATTAATTCAAACGTCTTAATTGACATATTATTGTCCTTTTTTATGTTGTGAGTTTTAATTATTCGTCATTGTGATGGTTCGTTTTTCTAACTCGTACTACCTTAACGCCCATGTCTAGCAAAAACAGCTATAATACTGTAACGCTCTTTATCAAAATGCTACTGCGACTTTATGACTATAAATTTGTTAAACAAAAATAATGACCAATCAGACTTGAACTTAGGTCTCGATGCAGCGGCCACGCCTGCGCAATCGGTGAGTTTGTTCCCTGATAGTACCGTTGTCGATTCTAATGCTGATTCTGACTCTAAGTATGAGTCTGAGCCACTACGTCCGCAGTTTTGGTCGCGATTTGCGTTAACAGAACTAAACCATAGCGAGTGGGAAGCACTGTGTGATGGTTGCGGCAGTTGTTGCTTGATTAAGTATATCGATGAAGATGAAAGTGGCAATGTGGATGAGGAGATGGTCGAATATACCGATGTCACCTGCCAGTTGATGGACTGCGCGACGGGATATTGCAGTCACTATGCAACGCGTCAGGAGCACGTGCCAGACTGTATTCAGCTGACTATGGACAACTTGCCCAAGATGATGTGGCTACCATCGCACTGCGCCTACAAACGTCTGTATAAAGGGCAGGACTTACCAAGTTGGCATTTATTATTGACTGGGGATGCTGTGTTGACACAACAACAGATGCGAGCGGCCAACGTGGGCGTTGCTGGTCGCTGTGTCACGGAAATCGGTATGTCTGATGAAGAAATGGAGACACGGGTGGTTAACTGGGTCAATCCTTAGTCTACAGTTAGTTAGATGCCTGAGCAGTAGATCTAGCCTTCGCTTCAGCACTGGCTTGCGAGTTAGCCAATGCTGGTATCGGAATATCTTGACGAATCTGCTGTGAAAAGTTACGGCTGTTTTTATCTCTACTAACGCTAGTTAGTTGGTTAGCCTGATTATCAAAGCCTTTTGCTTTCGGGTTAATATGGGTACGCTCATACCACGTATTCATTGACCAAGGCTGGTTGTTCTTTTCGGGCGCCGCATCCAACATGCCTACATCATATAGATAGTTCGGTAACCAACCAGAGACCCAAATCCGATAATCCCATGGCAAACGATCGCCACTGACGATACGCGCCATATAAAAGATAATATTGGTACAGTTGCTGAGCAATGTATTGTACCAAGCAGGTTTAGCGTTCAAATCATCAGCCGCAGTCAGATAAGATTCAAATAGCGACCTCACTTCATGCTGTTGCAAATTGCTAATAGGAAACAGATAAACCTGCTCGCCGCGCGCATTGCTACGGGTATAGATAATATCGCGCTCTTCTGCGGCAATCAGGCTCAGCTCATAACGTCGAAAAAACCCAGCCAGCGCTGAAAAAGACTCGCCGTCTTCTTTACGAATCTCAAATGAGAAGGCAAGTGGTCTATCATCTTCGAATCGAAAGCTAACCAAGGTATGAGCAATCAGCGGACCCATCCAATAAGAGTTAGTCACGTCAACGCCAGAGAGTTTAGACAAATCAATCGTACGGGTATCCCAATGCTTGGTAGCGTCTTCTTCAGTTTGCCAATCAAAGTTACGGATATTGGTTAAGGTAATCAAGTCAGGGTTGGTCGCATCGCGCTCATAGGAGACTCGCTGGTCGACTTCAGCCATCCATTCTCGATCTTGTTTCGGTTCGATAGAAAAAAACCAACCTAAACCTACAAGCCAAACAGTGCCATATATGCCGATAAGTAGTTTGGTTGCTGTATTTTTGCTGATTGATTTTTTATTAGACAATGAGTCACTTTGCAATATTTTTGTGACAGTATCCCAATAACGCGTACTTAGCAGCGCAGCTAATATACCTACAATCGCTATTGTCGCAAGCCAAGTCAATACTGAGCTGACGCCGTATTGATACCAAATCGCGAGTAACAACCATAGCGCTGATAACAATAACGTAACGGCAATTAAAAAAGTCACAAGACGCTGGTGCCATGTAGGCTTTGGCTGATTGCTATCTGATGGGCTGTTTTTTGATGTTTCGCGTTTTAAGTCAAGACTCTCTAAACCACGGCTCTCTAAGCCACGACTGTCTGACAGTCGACTGCGTGAACGCGACGAGAGTAAGCGAGAAAAAACGGAACGTAGCGACATAGGGTTTGCTTTGATAAATAAAGGCTTTGACCATAGCAAAGTTTATAACACGCTGACAATACAATTTGAGTGAATTTGTCGTTGAATGTCGGTGAGCCTTGCGATAAAGTGAAGCTAATTTGTACTAGCTAGTTTGTTATTCATGCAGTAATTAATAACAAACCAGCTGTTTTATTTGCTACTTTTATCCCCATCTAGGCTCTACTTATTTTTTTATTGAGTATTGTTCGTTTTTTTATTGAATACTATTCTAATTTTTATTAACTAAAGAGGTTAAATCACACCACCATGTCTGACGACACTCCCAGCCCGAGTAGTTGGTCGATGCGCGGCTTAAAACGCTGGCTATCGACCGCCCCCGAAACCCGTGATGAATTGATTCGTCTGGTACAAGACTCGCGCCAGTTTTTAGAGCCTGATACGGTCGATATGCTAGAAGGCGTGCTAGATTTGCCTGCGACACAAGTCCGCGAAATCATGACGCCGCGTCCGCAAGTGATTGGCTTGCACGAGAGCACCAGTCTTGCCGAAGTGATGGACATCATTCTTGAGACCACTCACTCGCGCTATCCTGTTTTTGACAGTCAAGATGATGATGCCGTCATCGGTATCTTGTTGGCAAAAGACTTGATTCCGATTCTGGTACATATGGTTCGCAACCAAGAAGACAAAATTGACAGTAAGCGTCTCAGAGACTTGGTGCGCCAGCCGTTATATATTAGTGAAACGGCTCGTTCTGATACCTTGTTACGCTCATTGCAGCGCACCCAAGTACATATGGCAATTGTCGTGGATGAGTTTGGTAACTTTGGTGGTGTCGTCACCATGGAAGATTTGTTAGAAGAAATCGTTGGCGACATCGTTGATGAGCATGATGACTTTGATGAAGACAGCGATATCAATAACATCGTCCCTGATCCAGAAAAGCCAAATACATGGCGTGTCCAAGCATCTACAGTAATTGAAGACTGTAATGATGAGCTGGGTAGTCGTTTTGACGATACCGATGTCGATACGATGGGCGGTTTGGTCATGCAAGCACTTGGCTTCGTTGGTGATCTAGAAGGCGAGAGCGTCGTGATAGATGATTGGAAAATTACCATTACTGATGTAGAAGGGCGATTTATCCAAAATCTAGAGCTGACCAAAACCAATGCCGAGCAACAGATATTGATAGGCAGCCATTAGCTTGCGTATAGTGTCATGATAGTTGATCAATGAATAAAACTTGTTAGCAAATTAATAAAAAACACGATGAAAAATCGTGTTTTTTGCTTTCTGCCTTTTGAACTTTAGAATGAGGTTTTAGCTACGCAAATTTACCCACTTGTAGGTTTTGACTGGTATCATGGGTGGGTTTTATTTGTGGCCCTGCATAAAGCATTATGCAGTCAGGTTTTGCGTGAGTGTTATCTCATCGCTTAGCTGAGAAATTTTAGAAAATATGGTTTTGGATAACTGCTATGCGTCTGTCTACTGTTGATTTGCAAAAACGTCTGAACCCCGATAAGCCAAAAGGTTTACATATGGGGTTGACGGTACTAATAGCTTGGCTGGCAGGGGCAGCTTTTATACTCGCGCTCGCGCCTTATGGTATTTGGCCAATTGCCTTGGTATCACCTGCCATCTTATATGTGTTATTGGTACCAGCGATGACAGGTCGCCGCGCCTTTATAATAGGTCAGGCCTACGGTACGGGACTGTGGTGTGTTGGCGCGTTTTGGCTATACACCTCGATACACGTTTATGGCGATACGCCCGCATGGCTTGCGCTGATTATGATTGCGCTCATGGGTCTAGGCATGGGCTTGTTCCATGGCTTTTTGGCGCTCATCTTTAATCGTGTGGTCGGCAAGCAGCCGTTATCTTTTGCCGCCTTGTGGATACTTCAAGAGTGGATGAAAACGTGGCTATTTACTGGTTTTCCTTGGCTATTCGTCGGTTATGCATTTACTGAGCAGTATTGGCTGTCGTCGCTCGCGCCTGTAGCTGGCGTCTTTGCGGTTTCTTTTGTAGCGGTATTATTGGCTGCCAGTATCGTTGAGCTATTGCGTCGCCGCGGTGGCTATATGATTCCATCGATAGCATTGCTTATCATTAGTAGCACGCTATGGTTGATCAATCCGCAGTGGACCAAACCAAAAGGAACCCCTGATCTATCGGTATCTTTGATTCAGGGTAATATCCCGCAAGATCTAAAATGGCTCACCGAATATCAGATTGAAACGTTAAAAATCTATGCAACGTTGACTCGTGACGAGTGGGGACGTGACATCGTGCTGTGGCCTGAATCTTCGATTCCTATGTTTCAGACAGAAGCTGTGGGTTTTATCAGTGAAATGGTCGCGATGGCCAAAGAGACTGACACGACATGGGTGACAGGTATTCCTTATAAGGATGAAGCAGCGTTTGATGCCAGTACAGATAAATATCCGCCGTTCTACAATAGCGTGGTAGCGCTAGGGGCACAGGCAGAAGGGCTGTATAAAAAGCAACGTCTGGTGCCATTTGGGGAATATATTCCATTCCAAGGCGTGCTCGATATTTTGCCTAATCTAGCAGGTAGCCAAGATATCATGAGCTATAGTCGCGGCAGTGATCAGCAGTCGCCGCTGCGTGTTCGAGGGCACAACCTAGGTGCAGCCATCTGCTACGAAGTAGCGTACCCAGATACCACGCGTAAAAACGCGATTGGCACAGATTTCCTATTAACCATTTCAAACGATGCGTGGTTTGGTACGTCGGCAGGCCCGCTACAGCATCTACAAATGGTACAGATGCGTGCGTTAGAAAATGGTCGCTGGTTTATGCGTGCGACCAACACAGGTGTGACAGCTATTATCGACCATAAAGGTCGTATCGTAGAGCGTGCACCGCAGTTTGAGCGTACTGTATTGCGCGGCGATATTCAGGCACGAGTTGGCAACACGCCATTCATGCGTTTTGGTCAATATCCTATTTTGTTTATCATGGCACTGTTGCTGATACTTAGCTATTTGGGTAAACGTACTAAGTCTCCAGTACGTTTGGTTAAGTAATATTATTAAGTAAGATGTGTCGATAGCGAATAATAGATAACTGATTAAGTGGTTAGCTGTCACAAGTGCCAAAAATGAATAGTTAAATTATGGATAATAAACCCTTTAAATACTTAAGGGTTTTCACAAATCAGTATAAATTGCGATATAATAGGTCAATATTTCAAATATTTTGTGCAAGGTGGATAAGGTATGTCAGAAGGTATCGTTAATAACAATCCAAAAAAAGAGCTGTTATTCGCTTTAGGTGGCATTGCCATGTTCCTAGGTATTGTCTTACTTATTGGTGTTTCTGCATTTTTGCGTCCAGCAGGCGAGCATATCACTGCTGAGACGACTGAAGCGTCGGCTGCGGCAGATGAAGCAGAAGCCACTGCTACTGAAGAAGAAGCGGCTCCAACCGATGCAGAAGCTGCAACAACAGCAGAGGCGTCAGATGCTACAGCGCCTGAAACTGCAGCAGATGCAACACCAGCGGCAGATGCAGATAGTGCAGTCGTTACTGCGGAAGCAGGTACAGCGACTGCCTCTGGCACTGTAAACCAAGCCGCTGTTGCTGATGCTGATTTGACAGCTGAGCAAGCGGATGGTGACTTAGAGGCTGGTGAAGCTACTGAAGAGACCGCAGCACAGTAAGCTGTAGTATGACTGTGTAAATGATCTAAAATAGTGCTACTTAATTATAAAATGAGTCTTATTATGAAGTCTCTATCAACAGTGCTATAAGCATAATGATACAGTTCTAAATAGTCATAAAAAGAGCCCGTTCTCAACCATTGAGAGCGGGCTTTTTTTTATGAGTATTTGTGTAATTTTTGACCAACTTTTTCTTTACTTGATTATAACCAAGTGAAACAATGTTCCGCCTATATGACCGTCCATCTGGATAATCAGGGGTTTGGTCATTACAAATATGATCTTTAAAGGAATAAAGTTATGGGCACAGAAACAAATTCGGGGGCTAGTGCAGCAGAGTTAGAAGCTCTAGACAATGGCTTTATGGGACATCCTGCGCCCTTACGCTCATTGTTTTTTACCGAAATGTGGGAGCGGTTCTCCTATTATAGTATTCGTCCACTATTGGTTTTATTTATGGTGGCAACAGTGAGCAGTGGCGGTTTTGGCTTTAGTGAAGTCACCGCTTCTGCTATTTATGGTATTTTTGCGGGTTCGTTATACTTAGCAGCAGTACCAGGTGGCTGGTTAGCAGATAACTGGCTAGGTCAAGAGCGTGCGCTGTGGTGGGGTAGTATCATTATTGCCCTTGGTCACTTGTGTATCGCGCTTTCAGCGATGTTTGGCATGACGCTGTTCTTTGTTGGTTTAATCTGTATTGTCTTGGGCTCAGGGTTATTTAAGACCTGTATCTCAGTGATGGTTGGTGCCTTGTACCCGAAAGGCGACTCTCGCCGTGATGGCGGTTTCACCTTATTTTATATGGGGATCAATATCGGTGCGTTATTAGCGGCACTTATCGTCGGCGTATTCAAAGAAAAAGGCATGTGGCATGTCGGCTTTGGCGTTGGTGGTTTGGGTATGCTGGTCTCATTACTGATCTATCGTTTTGTCGCGCAAAAGAACTTAACGCGTTATGCACGCGCCAAAGGTATTTCTGCTGAGTGGGAAAAATCTAACGACCATTACAAAAACATCGGTCGCTGGGTTGGTGGTTTCGTTGCGTTGCTAGTAGCCGCAGTGCTACTAGTGTCTACTGGCATGATATCGTTTAATCCTGAGATGGTTGCAGAGTATATGACGTATATCATTGCTGCGGTCGTCATCTTGTATTTCGCTATTATGTTTATCTCACCGCGATTGGATAAGACGGACAAACTACGCTTATTAATTTGCTTTGTTTTAATCATTGGCTCGACGCTATTTTGGTCAAGTTTTGAGCAGCAGCCAACATCTTTTAACTTATTTGCCGATCGTTATACCGATCTGAATGTTTTAGGATTTGAGATACCGAGTATCTGGTTCCAGTCATTGAACCCACTATTTATTTTAATATTGGCACCTATCGTTAGTATTATCTGGGTCAAGCTTGGTAACCGCGGTCTTGAGCCTAGCAGTATGGCTAAGTTTGCACTCGGTATGCTACTGGCAGCCGCAGGTTTCGCCTTGATGATTTTCGCCTCAAAAAGCATTTTAGCGCCTGGTGCTGGCTTGGCATCGCCACTATGGTTGGTTGGTAGTTTATTATTATTGACGCTAGGTGAGTTAGCATTAAGCCCAGTTGGTTTGTCTGCCATGACTAAATTGGCGCCAGAAGGTATGCAAGGTCAAATGATGGGACTGTTCTTTGCTTCTATCGCTATGGGTAACTTGGTTGCTGCTTTCTTTGGTGGGCACGTATCTGCTGATAAAATCGAAGGCTTACCAGGTCTATTTACCACCATGACCATCTTCTTGGTAGTTACCGCTGTACTATTATTGATACTAGCAAAACCTATCAATGAGATGCTCAAAGAAAGCGAGCGTGAGAAACAACTGGCCAAGCAATAAAATAGTCTGATGTACATTTGTGATTAACAACAGCACAAGTGACATATGATGAGACGTGTTACCATTACTGGTAGCACGTTTTATTGTTTTAGTTGGTGAGATATTTGGCACGAGCTATTGAAAGCTTACTATCTGCCCAGACATCTAATGATAGGGCTCTGTGAACCCCAGTGACGCAATATTAATCTCAATTTTTTATTCTTAATAAGTAGAAGTAATTACCCAAACAAACATAATTAGATAGCTAAATAAGTAGACTGTTTGCTTGAATAATTGCTATCGATAATAAATGTCTTATTAAAACTAAAGCGGTATCAACAACTCAAATAAGACGACTATTAGAACAAGACGATTCTAAATGATCGCTCCATCATCATATTTTTATAATTTCTATAAGGACACATTCAATGAATAAACAAGCCATTCACGAACGTATTGCTAACTTACGTAGTGCCTTAGCCGCGCAAGATCTCACCGCCATCATCGTACCCTCTGCTGATCCCCATTTATCTGAATACCTACCAGAGTACTGGCAAGCACGCTTATGGCTGTCAGGGTTTACCGGTTCTGTCGGCACGCTGGTTGTGACTGCTGATTTTGCAGGTCTATGGACGGATAGCCGTTATTGGGTACATGCCGCTGACCAGTTAGAAGGCACAGGTATTACTTTAGAAAAGCTTGCGCCAGGTCAGCCAAATCATATCGATTGGCTAGCCGAGCATTTGCAAGAAGGGGACAGCGTAGCAGTAGATGGCAACGTGCTATCTATCGCTGAGCAAGACCGCCTGCTAAATGCTTTTGATGCTAATGACATTACTTTGATCACTGAGCGTGATGTGCTGACAGAGATTTGGACAGATCGTCCAGCACTACCAGCGGCCAAATTATATGCTCACGATGAGCAATTCCTTGCTCAGTCTGCCACCTCAAAGCTTGCAGCAGTACGCGAAGGCATGGCAGAAGCAGGTGCAACCCATCATTTACTCTCAAGTCTAGACGATATCGCTTGGTTGACGAACTTGCGCGGTGCTGATGTCGATTATAATCCGGTATTCTTATCACATATGTTGATTGATGCCGACAAAGCAACGTTGTTTGTTGATACTGATAAAGTAAATGAAGATATTGCACAGAGTTTAAAAGACAGCGGCATCACATTGGCTGACTATTCTGCTGTGCAAGATGCATTGAGCGCATTGACGCCAGACGATTTATTATTGTTAGATCCGAGCAAAGTCGCAGTAGGCACGCTCTCAAAAATGGCAGACGATGTTGGTTTTATTGAACAAATGGCGCCTAGTACATTACTCAAATCTGTAAAGTCAGATGCAGATATCGATCATGTCCGTGAAGCGATGCGTCAAGATGGTGCTGCTTTGGCTGAGTTTTTTGCGACATTTGAGCAGCGTCTAGCGGCAGGCGAGCGTTTGAGTGAGCTAGATGTTGATAGCATGCTGATAGACGTGCGCAGTCGTCAGCCGCATTATGTCTCGCCAAGCTTCCCAACCATCGCAGGCTTTAATGAAAATGGCGCATTACCACATTATCGCGCAACACCAGAAAAATTCAGCTACCTTGATGTGGCCGAGGGCGAAGGCGGATTGCTACTGATTGACTCAGGCGCACAATATCAAAACGGTACGACTGATATTACCCGCGTAGTTGGTATTGGACAAGTTACTGCTGAGCATAAACGCGACTTTACGATTGTGCTAAAAGCTCACATTGCGCTAGCTCGTGCCCATTTCCCTGATGGTATCGCCTCACCGTTGATCGATGCTATTTGCCGTGCGCCATTGTGGCAAGCACAGATGGACTATGGTCATGGTACAGGTCACGGCGTTGGTTATTTCTTAAATGTACATGAAGGCCCACAAGTCATCGCCTATAGCGCTAGCACGCCAAAAGAGCGCGCAATGAAAGAAGGTATGATTTCAAGTAACGAGCCAGGTCTATACCGCGAAGGCAAATGGGGTATTCGTATCGAGAACTTGGTAGTAAATACGCCAGTTGCTAAGCCTACTGAGACAGAGTTTGGTGATTTCTTAAACTTTGAGACCATCACTTACTGCCCAATCGATACGCGTCTGATTGAGCCATCGTTGTTGGACCAAACTGAGATTGATTGGCTAAATGACTATCATAGCCAAGTCTTCGCAGAGCTAAAAGATCGTGTTGAAGGTGCAGCGCTTGAATGGTTGACTGAACGTACTAAAGCCATTTAATACCAAGCTCAAAACATTAACTAAAAGTACTAAAAAGCCCCGTAAATTATTTACGGGGCTTTTTAGTGTTTGTTATCTAATACTTACTACTGAGTGACTGTTTCTAACTGTAGGTTTAATACTGAAAAAGGCGCACTGTTAGTGAATACTTTTCTTAGCAGCTTCATTATTAGTAGTTGAGTCACTCTGCTCGCTAAAGTGTTGAGTGACCTCAGCACGTAGCCAAGACTTTAGATTTTCAGACATCAGCATCATTTGCTCGCTTAAATAGTCATCGACCTGTGTTTCTAGCTCGCGGATTAGCTGTTGGTGTGTTGCATCTAGCTTCGCATCTTTTAAGGCCAAATTAATCGCTGCACTGGCTTTATTATTAATATCTTTAATGTGGTTATCGCTAAGCGCATGTGCCTGTTCGCCAATGGTTTTGTTATCAGCACTTTTATTATCGCTAGCATTGCCTTCAGTATTTACGACTTCTGATGCATCTTTTTCTGTCTTTGCATTAGAGTTATCAGTAACAAAATCGTCAGTAACAGCGCTATCTGCCACGACTTTATCTGTGTTTACTTTAGCTACGTCGGTAGCAGCCATTTCTTTGTCGTTGTCTGTCTCTAACGCTGACTGCGTATTTTTTTCTTGTTCTTTTTGAGTCGTTTCTGCCTTACGTGTGGCTTCTTCTGCTTCTTTTTTCTTCTGCTCGTCTTCTAGCTTTTGTTTTGCAGCGGCCGCGTCTTCTTGCTCTTGTTTGTCTGTGATCGCTTTCGCAATGGCTTGCTCTGCATTGTAGTTGTCGTATAGCTCGTCTACATGCGCATCTAAGTCATGGGTATTAAAAGTAAAGTCTTCAAATGAGGTGTCAGATTGCAGCAGGGTAGTGATGTCTTTTAGTTCTTGGGTAATCGCTGCGCGTACTGGCTCAGGTGCACACGTCCAGCGTTGATAAAACTGATGGGAAAATGAGTAGCTTGACATGGTATCTTCCATAAATGTTCCAAAAATTACCCCTTATCATACGCAAGTACGATAAGGGGCTGCAAGTGGACAAACGTAGCAAATCTGACACCAACGTTACAACGCATTTATTACCATGCGCTGCGAGGTAGTTGGGTGGCTGTTATTGATTGACAGGCCAGCGAGCAAATACCAATGAGCCATTGGTACCACCAAAGCCAAAGCTGTTGGATACTGCATACTGCAGGTTATCAACTTTGCGCGATTGATTAGCCACATAATCAAGGTTACAGTTGTCCTCGACATCGTCTAGATTGATCGTAGGTGGTACATGCTGATGTTGTAGCGCTAATACTGTAAAGATAGCTTCAACTCCGCCAGCGGCACCAAGTAAGTGACCGGTCATCGATTTGGTTGAGCTAACTAAGATGCTGTCTTTTACAGGATAAAATACAGTTTCGATAGCAATAGACTCAGCCACGTCACCCGCAGGGGTACTGGTACCATGAGCGTTGACATAGCCGACGCTTGATGACTCGATACCAGCATCGTTTAGTGCATTTTGCATCGCTCTTGCCGCACCGCTACCGTCTTCTGGTGGCGCAGTAATATGACTGGCATCATCGCTCATACCGAAACCGACTAACTCTGCCAATATCGTTGCACCGCGTGCTTTGGCATGGGCAAGGCTTTCTAATACGACCACACCAGCACCATCACCAAGGACAAACCCATCACGACCTTTATCAAACGGACGTGAGGCTTTGGTTGGTTCATCGTTGCGGGTAGAGAGTGCATGCATAGCACTAAAGCCAGCTATACCAAGTGGGCTAGAACCTTTTTCACTACCGCCTGCCAGCATGACATCGGCATCACCGTAAGCGATCAAACGAGCGGCAAGACCCATGGCATGAGTCGCCGTGGTGCAAGCTGTTGATGTCGCAAGGTTTGGGCCTTTTAACTTATGCTTAATCGCTACCAGTCCAGCGGCCATATTAACGATAGAGCCTGGAATGATAAAAGGTGAGACTTTGCCTGCGCCTTTTTCGTGTAGGGTATCACGGCTGTTTTCAATTGTTTGAATACCGCCAATACCTGAACCTAAAATAATACCAAAGCGATCTTGATCAACGCCTTGCACAGGCGCATCAGCAGCACTGACTTCATCGATAAAACCAGCGTGCTTTAGTGCCATGGCAGAAGCGGCAACCCCATAATGCATGAACTCATCATAGCGACGTGCATCTTTAGCATTCATATATTGCTTGGCATCAAAGTCTTTGATCACGCCAGCGATTTGCGCACGGTAGCCTGTGGCATCGAAATGCGTAATCGGTGAGATACCACTCTCGCCATTGAGCAATTTGGTCCATGAGCTATCGACGTCTAGACCGAGCGGCGTAATGGCGCCCATACCTGTGACTACCACACGCGTATCATCAGAACGCTCGTAGTGAGGTGGTTTTTGACGCGATTTATGTACAGGTGCTGCAGTCATATTATTTGTGTCATCAGTGGTGGCTTGGTCGATAGGTGAACTACTATTCTGGCTCATGCGATATATCCTATACTTACAGGTCCTAAGAGGATGGCGTTTCAAAAGTCATTATAAAACACATAGGTGCACGTATGTAAACTAAAATTTAACTGGTCAGGCAAAACATACTTGACCCAATACCACGCCTTTATTTGCACCAGTTACCGCTGGTAAATTACCAGTTTCACCCATCAATGTTTGTCTGGCCAACCATGCAAAAGCAACGGCCTCGACCCATGTTGGCGCAAGCCCTAAATGTTCAGTGATTTTTACTGTGCAATGGGGTAGGTGTGCTTGCAAGCGTGTCATTAAATATTCATTCAATGCGCCGCCACCGCAAACATAAACCGAGCTGTTTTTTGAAGTGCTGACAAACATATTGATTTGCGTACTGGCACTGATAGCCGTTAGCTCAGTCAATGTGGCTTGTACATCTGCAGATGAGTAGCGGGTATAGACAGAAGTCTGATCGAATGTTTGTAGCTCATCCTGTAGCCAAGCCAAGTTAAAGTCTTCGCGGCCCGTACTTTTGGGATGAGATTGAGCAAAGAATGGATGTGCCAACAGCTGCTGTAATAGCGGTTCAATGATGACTCCAGACTGTGCCCAAGCACCGCTCGCATCATAGCTATTATCAGTATGCAATGCTGTCCATGCATCCAATAACAAGTTGGCAGGTCCCGTATCATAGCCAACAACTTGAACTTCTTCACTGGCTGGCAAGACGGTTATATTAGCAATACCACCTAAGTTTAATAGCACACGGGTACTATCAGGATTGGCAAATAGTGCCTGATGAAACGCAGGTACTAAAGGCGCACCTTGACCACCAACTGCCATGTCACGACGTCGGAAATCACTGACCACGCTGATACCTGTGCGCTCAGCGATGATATTGGCATCGACCAGTTGCAAGCTAAAACCCATCTGCGGGCGATGGCGTACGGTCTGTCCATGACAGCCAATCGCTAACACTGACTCAGGATCGGTATTTGATTGCTGCAATAGCGTATTGACCACTTCGCTCGCGAACTCAGCATACGCGCGACTTGCCCAACCGAACCAATCCAATTCACTTTTTGGTTCATCGGCCTCTGGTAAAAGTTGATTTACACCATTCGGCTGACATAATGCCAGTAAAACTTCACGCAGACGGGGCGGAAAGTCTTGGCTATAGGTCGCAAGCAGTTGCATTGGCGGTTGAGTGTTGTCTTCGTTGCTCATCTCAGGATTAAATTGACAAAGAACCGCATCCATACCGTCCAAACTGGTGCCAGACATCATGCCGATATATAAGCCATCATCGAAGCTTTCAAACACCGTTTGCTCAAGGGCATCGGTCAGGGTGGCGTAGTTCGAATCATCAAAGGTCAAATCATCAATATCGTCTGAAGGGTTATCCAAACCATTATTCATAAGCAAGTCTGCGAGGGCATTATGGTCAGTATCAGCAATCGATGCGGGGTTGGTCATGGCAATTTACCTTAAAAAACGCTAGTATATCCGTCAAATTCTAGCATTTTTTCCAACCTTTTGAGGTTCTAAACTTCCTAAGGTGTTGAGCCAGTAACCGTCATTCATAAAAATCCCAATTAAAGTGATATATAGAGAGCATCATGACCAATCAAACTTACACCCTAGAAGAACAACTGGCCCTTATTCAGCGCGGTACGCAAGAGATATTGTCTGAAGATGACTTAGTGGCTAAGCTAAAGCTCAATCGTCCACTACGTATCAAGGCTGGCTTTGATCCTACCGCCCCTGATCTGCATTTGGGTCATACAGTATTGATCAATAAGCTTAAGCATTTTCAAGATTTGGGTCATGAGATTTATTTTCTAATCGGCGATTATACTGCCAAGATTGGTGACCCTTCTGGCAAAAACAGCACGCGTCCACCGTTGACTGATGAGCAAATCAAAGCCAACGCCATGACTTATGCTGAGCAAGTATTTAAAATCTTAGACAAAGAAAAAACTCGCGTGGTCTTTAACTCTGAGTGGTTCAATGACATGAGCGCCGCTGACATGATTCAGCTTGCCAGTCAGCAAACCGTCTCGCGTATGCTAGAGCGTGATGACTTTTCAAAACGCTATGCATCACAAACGCCTATCTCAATTCACGAATTTCTCTACCCGTTAGTACAAGGCTACGATTCTATCGCCCTAAAAGCAGACGTTGAGCTTGGCGGTACCGATCAGACTTTTAACTTGCTAATGGGTCGCACGTTGCAAGGACGCTATGGCCAAGAGCCACAAGTGTGTATCACTGTGCCAATCTTAGAAGGGCTGGATGGTGTCAATAAAATGTCCAAATCATTGGGCAACTATGTCGCTATCTATGATGCACCAGGCACGATGTACCAGAAAATCCTGTCGATGCCGGACACACTTATCCATCGTTACTTTGAGTTCTTAAGCTTTAAGCCAATGGAAGAAGTGGCAAGCTTGATGCGTGAAATGGAAGATGGCCGTAACCCACAAGAAATCAAACGTATCTTAGCCGAAGAATTAATCGAGCGTTTCCATGATACTGATGCCGCTGCCAATGCGCACAAATCTGCCGGTAACGTCTTGGCAGATGGCGAACTACCGGTTGACTTGCCAGAAATAATGTTAGATCTGGAAGGGCAAGATGCGTTATTTATCACTCAAATCCTGAACCAAGCTAAGCTCGCTAAAAACAACTCAGCTGCCAAAGACATGGTAAAACGTGGCGCGGTCAAAGTAGATGGCGAAGTCGTTGATGGTGGCTTTAGTCTAACCTCAGGTCAGACGGTCGTAATTCAAGCAGGCAAAAAAGCTTATGCAAAAGTGACGGTTGGTTAGACCCAATAATATTCTTATAAAAAACAGGGATGTTTTCTTATGATGAAATTAAAAAAAGTAGAAATACTGAAATATAAGTCTTATACGGAAAAACAAGTTTTTGAAGTGGAAGAAGATATTACAATTTTAGTGGGAATGAATGAATCTGGTAAAACTGCAGCTTTAGAGGCTATTGCTAAGACTAATTATTTCCAAGATGATGATGATTTTAAGTTTAATGTCACTCATGATTTTCCTAGGCGTGAAAAGAAAAGAATGGAAAAATCAAGTGAGGATCCAGTTGCCATAGTTTGTACATACAAACTGGATGAACTTTTGATTGAAAAAATTGAAAATGAACTTGGTAAAGATACACTCAAGAAAACTGAATTCGATTGTACAAGTAACTATGCGAGTGGACGTACTTGGTCAAATATTACTATAGATCGTGACAAGTTCGTAAAATTTCAAACTGGTAAATTAGGGATATCTAGTAAAACTCTGAATGATAAACTTGTAAAAGTTAATTCTAAGGAAGAGCTTAATGACTTGATTTCAAGTTACAGTGAGGTTCAGTACAAAGAAGGACTTTTATCATTTTCTAAATTTTATACTAGGGCGTGTCTTCAATTGGATAAGCCCTAAATAATAGTTACAATACCGCATCTATTGAGTCGATGCGAGAAATA
>NZ_JASMRK010000015.1:0-60974 GCF_041431295.1 Psychrobacter sp. Arc9
GCTTTGTACTCAACAAAAAACTTGGTAATCCGCCTCTTCAGTTTGATTTGCTTATTTCAAGTTGAGAGTGGGGTTTAGTTTATTTATTGATATTTTGTATGGTCTGATCAATCCACGTATTCGCCATACTTCTTAATCTAACATTAATAAATACTCATATTATAAGTAGTGACGAATAGCGATTGCATGGTTTTGAAGGTTTTTGGCAGGTTTCTAATGACTGTTAGGAAGGAAGCCCAAACGAATCCAATGCGCTAGCCACTATAGGAAATGCTCATGAAGCCTTCTGCTCTCCCCTCTGATGTCAATCTGATGGCAGCCACACCGCCGTCATCTTGGCAGCTATTTTTATCGACGTTCTGCCGAAACAAAGGCGCCGTGATTGGTTTTATCGTACTGGCATTAATGGTACTTGTTGCCATACTTGCGCCTGCTATTGCGCCTCACGATCCTTACGAGCTGTTCACCGGTCAAGAGCAATTGCCGCCTGCCTTTTTAGATGGCGGCAATGCGATGTTTTGGCTAGGCACTGATGATGCGGGCCGAGATACATTGTCTCGAGTGATGTATGGCGCACGTTATTCATTGTTTATCGGTCTAAGCGCAACGACTCTGGCGATGTTGGTTGGTATCTCATTAGGTCTAAGTGCGGCGTTTTGGCCAAAGGTCTGGGGCAAGGCCGTCATGTTAGTCAATGACATTTTGATGTCCTATCCGAGCTTGCTATTGGCCATCATCATTGCCGCTATCTTAGGCCCTTCTATGACCAATACGATTATCACGATCGCACTGGTCTGTACACCACCGTTTATACGTCTGACCCGTGCCACTGCAATGGTAGAGCTACAACGTGAGTACTTTATCGCCTCCCAAGTGATGGGTGCTGGCGTGCTCAGACTGTTGTTTATCACCATTTTGCCCAACTGTATGGCACCGCTTATCGTACAGGCAACGATGATTTTCTCGTCTGCTATTTTAGAAGCAGGTGCGATTGGTTTCTTGGGCTTTGGCGTACAGCCACCAGATGCAGAATGGGGCGCGATGCTAGGTACGGCGCGTCAATATATTCAAAGTAATGTTTGGCTAGCAATTTGGCCGGGTGTCGCTATTTTCTTGGCTGCACTATCGATCAACCTGACTGGTGATGGCTTACGCGATGCGCTAGATCCTAAATTAAAGCAGGTGACCTAAGATGACTGAACCATTAATCAATACACCTATCACTCACACGTCTATGAATGGTGCATCAACAAAAGACTCACCCTTGCTGTTAGATATTGAAAACCTGTCGGTTACTTTTGGACAAGGAGTGCGTGCCTTTCGTGCAGTGGATGATGTGTCGCTAAAGATTACCCAAGGTGAGGTCATTGCTGTCGTGGGTGAATCTGGCTCAGGTAAATCAGTCACCATGATGGCGCTGATTGGGCTATTGCCACCTTCTGCGACCGTACGTGCACAGCGAGTGGTCTTTGACAATAAAGACATGCTCAGTATGTCAGCCAAAGAGAAACGCGGCATCATTGGCAAAGACATCTCTATGATTTTTCAAAATGCGATGTCTTGCCTAAATCCAAGCTTTACTGTTGAAATGCAGTTAGGTGAAGTGCTACGTAAGCACCTTGGTTTACGAGGCGCAGCGGTACAGACACGCATATTAGAGCTGCTAGAGTTGGTTGAGATGCCCGATGCCAAGAACCGTCTCAAAGTATATCCGCATCAACTATCAGGTGGTATGAGTCAACGAGTCATGATAGCGATGGCGATTGCTTGCGAGCCAAAACTACTTATCGCAGATGAACCAACCACCGCACTCGATGTCACGGTACAAGCACAGATCATGGATTTGCTGAGCCGTTTGCAACGCGAAAAACAAATGGCCATGGTATTAATTACCCACGATTTGGGCCTTGTCGCGCAAAACTCGCGTGATGTCGCGGTTATGTATGCGGGACAAGTGGTCGAAACCAGTACCGTGCCAGAGATTTTCCAAAATCCTGCACATCCTTATACTGAAGCATTGCTACAAGCCATCCCTGAATTAGCCATCGGTCAAGATAGGCTAAACAGTTTACCAGGGGTCGTGCCAAGTCAATATGACCGGCCAGCTGGTTGCTTGCTGTCTCCGCGTTGTCCGTATAAAGAACCTGCTTGCGAAGTACCGCCACCTATTTTAGATACACCCAATGGCAAGGTGCGTTGTATTGATTCTAATATTACCTCTCGCCCCTCTCACGCTGCTACCTTGGAGTCACAAGTATGAGTAATAAAGTGGTCCTAAAAGCAGACAATCTACACAAGCACTATCCAGTATCACAAGGTCTGGGCAAAGCAAAGGCCTACGTAAAAGCGCTCAATGGTGTCTCATTCGAGCTTGAAGCTGGCAAGACATTGGCAGTCGTCGGTGAGTCAGGCTGCGGAAAATCTACCCTTGCCCGCCAGTTGACACTGATTGAAGCGCCCACACATGGTGAGCTATTTATCAACGATGAAGGCACCACTGGCTATAGCAGAAAGGCACTAAAAGAGTTGCGTACCGAAATTCAAATGGTCTTTCAAAATCCTTATGGTAGCTTAAATCCGCGTCATACCATTGGCTATCAATTGACAGAACCATTGGATATCCATACCAAACTGTCTAAAGAGGAAAAGCGCGACAAAATCAACGAGATGATGAGACATGTCGGTCTACGTCCCGAACACGCTGGTCGTTATCCGCATATGTTTTCGGGTGGTCAGCGTCAACGTATTGCCCTCGCCCGCGCCATGATGCTCAACCCTAAAATCGTCGTCGCTGATGAGCCAACTTCCGCACTCGATGTATCTATTCAGGCGCAAGTCTTAAATCTATTTATGGATTTGCAGGATGAGTATCGTACCGCTTACGTTTTCATCTCGCACAATTTGTCGGTCGTGCGCCACGTCGCTGATGATGTGATGGTGATGTATTTGGGTCAAGCTGTTGAACACGGCCCGAAAGAAGCGATTTATAACGCGCCAAAACATCCTTACACCATCGCGTTACTAGCTGCTGCACCAACGGTAAACGGCCATAAAAACGATTTGACCCTACAAGGTGAGCTACCAAGTCCGCTCAATCCACCAAGTGGCTGCGCCCTACATAAACGCTGTCCCTATGCCAAGCAGCAATGCAGCGAGGTAGAGCCACAACTGCGCGAATGGGACGGTCGATTGGTTGCTTGTTTACGTTTAGAAGAGATATATGGTTAAGGTGACTAAGGTTAAAATGATTAAGGTTAAAATGATTAAGGTTAAGATGATTAAGGTTAAGATGATTAAGGTTAAGATGATTAAGGTTAAGATGATTAACGATTAATCAATATTCACCACACCGCGACATTTAGGAAATTTGCTACAACCAAAAAAGGTCTGACCTTGATTTAGGCCTTTTTTTGCCACGCGCTTTATCATCTCACCGTTACACCTTGGGCAGGTTGGTGTTTGAATTAAATCAGCTGTATGGTCTATCACCTCAACTGTCGCAGAGGAACTCGCTGCTAGTTCAGGATCCATAACTTCAAACGGCGTAAGAAAAACCTTATTAGCAATATCGTGCGATGTAATTGTATGCTGAGTGACTGCCTGCTGAGTATTCAAACTATCAATTGATAACTCGCTAGTTTCAATCTCAGTTTGGCCAGACCATCCATGTACTTCCCTACTTTTTAGAACAGCTCGTTTAGCGGTCTCTTTTACTATCGGCTCTGATTTAGGCTTATTGGCCACTTTAGCAAATGGTTTATCATTAGCGTTACCGCTAGGCTGCTTATTCGTATTTTGGCTTGGATTGCTATGCTTGTCTTTTAGATAGGCTTTATGCTCTCTATTGGTACGCCAAGACTTACTAAATCTATTGCTATTAATCTGCTCAACGATAGATGCAACCTCATCTTCAGTGAGTATCTTATCTTGCTTTTTCTTTACATACGAGACCATCCCACTCGTCAATACGTGCTCGGGCAACTCATCACGAGTTTTCAGCTCACACTCACCGATGAAAGCAATCATCGAATGGAAGTAGCTCAGCTCTAAGCCTAATAAATCTGCGAGCGTCTTAATGTGCAAGTAGTTTTGGCGCAATGGATTTTGGAATTTGAATTTACTTCCATTTTGGAAAACTTGTGTCCACTGTCTTTGGTTCTCGCTACCATATATCCAGCCTTTATAGTTTTTGGTCTCAATCACAAAGATGCCGTATACAGAAACGATGATATGATCGATTTGGGTACTGCCACCATTGGCTCTTGGCAAGGTAATACCGTTTAATCGGTGATAAACATCTTTTTCAAGCTTTAGCCACATGGCGACGTTGATGACGGTTTCACCTAGGAAACCTTTAAAGCTGGATTTTAGGGACATTGTTTCTAGCTATAAAGTAATATCTAAACTAGATAGGTTATACTTCAATAATCTATCTAGCTCAGCTAAGTATAATTAAGAATCTGATTGGAAAAATCAGTACTATTATATTGATTCTAAATGAATTTTATAGCTTAAAATGCTCGATACTTAAAGCCTTATGATTATTGGAGTTGCCATATAACTTAGTATTTCTACTGAAGTGAGCATTCTTGACATTTATATTTAACTTATCAGCGACCCATTGTAAGTCTTGATATGTTAACTCATATAGATATAAATGATTATGTATTATCTGATTAATTAGTTTTTTGAAAAAAGTGCTATTTGTTTCATTCATAATACTTTGAATGTAATCTTTAGGTAGTGTTGTCGGGTGAAGTTTTAATTTCACTGCCAAATTAATTAGCTTATGCGAAAGACTTTCAGAAGATATATCAATAAACTTTTCTATCTGCTTCTGTGAAATGCTTTTTGCTACTAAATCTACTATGAAATATGATAAGTTGAAGGCTATAAGCCTCACATATGTTTTTGCTTTTTCCTGAGCTTCAAGTAACGTTAAACTTTCATTTTCCATTATAATATTTGTTAGCAAACTTACAAATTCATCTTCAGTCATGATGATAGAGTCTACGAAAAACCTTACTATTTTGAACCCTAAAGTATTACATTGTTCTATCGCATATTCAATCTGACTGGTTGGAAGCGAGCCGAACCTATTTTTGAGCACCTGACCTATAACTTCTATGCTTCTAAGGGCTGAACCTGCTTCATCTAATAATTTTAATTGTTTGGCAACTTCAAGATCGTCAGAAATATGCGGCTCCATACTTTGAGTTGCATGAATGTTTATTTCTTCTACAGTATCTTTTTCATGTGATGCTCTATCTTTTGACCTTAACAGCTCTTGTCTTTTCTTTGTTGTACTATCCCCATTATAAGACAGCGTATAATTTTCTAGAAAATTCTGAAAAAACTTATTATCACTTCTGATATCAAACTCCTCTAAGTCTGATAACAACTCAGAGGAATATAAGATAATATTATCTACTAAGTCCGTATTCCTCGCATGATGGACTAAGAATATTAAAACGCTTGCCTTCTTCTCATTATTTAAATTCTGACAAATATCTTCAACAACATCTGTCATATTTCCGTAGTTATCAGCTATATGTTTTCCAGCACAGTAATAGAATACATACTGCTGATTAAATCTGTAAGTATTCTCGTGATCTATATAAATAATATGAGAATTTACCAAAATTTCTTTGATATTATCAATAGTAATGAATTTTTCGCTATATTCTCTAAACCATGAATTAAAATCACTCTCTGAAAAACTATCTTTATCAACTTTTAATAGTCTAAAAGAAAGATAGGATAAGAAGCTAATAACTGAATCAAACGACTCATGGTTAACTTGCTTAGATAAAAGAGAATATAAAAGAACTCTATAACATTCACCTAAAGAAGTCATAGTATAATTTCGAGTAGAGAAGTTTTCATGCGTCTGAAGAATAGTTAAAATAAATATTGGCTTTGCATCGACGACATTGTTTTTAATAACAGACTCTACATGCCCTGTTAGACTATCAACTCTTTCATGGTATTCATTATTATTGATAGTATATATGCTAGGGTTACCAACAGACAGCCATTTGCTATATAACTCATCCCTCTTAACATATCCAAAATCTTGAATCCTATAGCCTTCTATTTCAGAATGCTCACTATAAATACTATTAGAAAAATAGTCTCTTTCTGAACAAAAGAATATTACTATATCGTAAAATTTAATAGAACTTGAAAAGCATATCTCTAAATACTTGTCATTCAGTGCAATATCCTGAATATCATCAACTACTAGTGCTTTTTTACCATTAAATACTTTTCCCTGAAAGAACTCTCCTTTTTTATTTTGCTTTTCAAAAAACTTTTCAGCACTTACTTCTTTTAAATCACGGCCGTTTACTTTTATTAGACCGTATCCTGCTTCAAGTAAGTCAATAGCTATTTTTTTACAAAGACTTGTCTTCCCAGAATACTCAGAACCAACAAAGGTTATTTTTTTGTCTAATTTCCAGATATCAATACTATCTATTATTTCGCCATCCTCTAAACTTTTCACGTGAGGATAAACAAATATATCTTCAAGCAATAACGAGTCTTTTTTAGGATGCTTTATCCTATCTGAAAAGTTATTTAAAGACGCTTGAAATTTAAGTAATGGACTGTTTGAAGCAAGTAACTCAATATTTAATTCTTTTTTTTTAGCTCATCTAGAACCCTTACTAATTCATCATTAATGTTAACTAAGCATTCATTACGGTCTTCAAATTTATCAAGTGGCTTAGCGTCTTTGGGTTGACAAATAATTTCCTTGAAAACGTACTGATTCCAGGTGCAACTGGATAGTATAATTGGAAAGATTGCTGTCTTATCAATCTCGTTTCGTTCTATTGCAGTCTTAAGCTCAGTATTCATACATACATTGGAAGATAAATAATCTTGAGAGAGTAAACATATAAAGATAGAACATTCTTCAAGAGCTGAATTAACATCATCTATAAAATTACTACCAGTTAAAATTTCTCCATCATGCCACAAATCGTATCCATAGTTATTTAATGTACCTCTGAGATACTTCATAATTTGTAGCTTATCATTCATATCTTCGTGGCAATAACTTAAAAACACTTTGCGATTTTCCATAATATTTTCTTGACCTTTCAGAAAGGGAATTATTTAGTTTACTTGTATAAGAGTTTGAAATAACATATTAAATTTTATAATTTCTGATGATTAATAAGTTCTGCTACAACTTGCTCATCAAACTGAGAGTACTGAATTCTAAGCTAAACTTAATTTACCATAAATACTCAACTCATGACTATTTTTATCTCTAATTACAGTAGGCATACTGATGAAATAATCACGGACAATAGCGCAAAGCAGGATTAGCCCCAAAACCTAAATATCATTCACAAAAAAAAAGCCACCAGATTTCTCTGATGGCTCTTTTTTTAAACACTAACTAAGTTAGGTCTATCACACCAAACTATTTACCGCTTCAATCACAGCATCCGTCGTGATACCAAACTCTTTATACAAGTCGCTAGCAGGAGCAGATTCGCCATAAGTCGTCATACCGATGACTTTGCCATCTAGACCAACGAACTTATACCAGTAATCTACATGCGCGGCTTCTACTGCGACGCGAGCACGAATATTGGCAGGCAATACCGCTTCGCGATAGCTAGCATCTTGCTCGACAAAAATCTCAGCACATGGCATAGACACTACACGTACGCCAACACCATTTGCGCTTAGTTTTTCATACGCTTCCATCGCTAAGCCAACTTCTGAACCAGTGGCGATGATGATTGCTTGTAGCTCGCCTTGCTCTTTTGCCAGTACATAGCCACCTTTGGTGATGTTAGCGACTTGCTCGCTATCACGTGCTTGATGTGGCAAGCTCTGACGGCTAAAGATCAATGCTGATGGGTTGTTTTCTGATTTGATTGCTTCTACCCAAGCACTCGCAGATTCAGTCGCATCACACGGACGCCATGTACGTAGGTTTGGCGTGGTACGTAGGCTAGTTAATTGCTCAACTGGCTGATGCGTTGGGCCATCTTCACCCAGACCGATAGAGTCATGGGTATAGACGTGGATGACGCGCTGCTTCATGAGTGCGCCCATACGTACTGCGTTACGTGCGTATTCCATAAACATGAGGAACGTCGCTACGTAAGGGATAAAGCCGCCATGCAATGCGATACCATTGGCAATCGCAGTCATACCAAACTCGCGTACACCGTAATAGATATAGTTGCCGTCAGCATCTTTTTCGATGCCTTTAGCACCTTTGAATAGCGTCAGGTTCGAGCCAGCTAGGTCGGCTGAACCACCCAATAGTTCTGGCAATAATGGCTGCAAGCTGTTGATAGCGTTTTGGCTCGCTTTACGGCTAGCAACATCCCCACCCGCTTCTTGCGTTTGCTGAATATAGGCTTGCGCTTGACTAGCAAAGTCAGCAGGCAATTCACCATTTAGACGGCGTGATAGTTCTGCTGCAAGCTCTGGATAGGCTTTCTTATACGCTTCAAAGTCTGCGTCCCAGTTCTTTTGCTGCACATCGCCTTTGGCTTTGGCATCCCATGCTTCATAGATTTCATCATCTAACTCAAATGGGGCATGCTTCCAAGATAGCGCATCACGAGTCAAGGCGATTTCATCATCACCAAGTGGTGCACCATGACTGGCGGCTAGACCTTGTTTGTTCGGGCTACCAGCACCGATCGTGGTTTTACAAATAATTAGACTTGGCTTAGCAGTCTCTGCAATCGCTTGCTCCGTTGCTTGCGTGATTGCATCAGTATCATGGCCGTCGACTTTGATCACTTGCCAGCCGTATGACTCAAAGCGCGCTTCGGTATCATCAGTGAACCAGCCTTCGACATTACCATCGATTGAGATACCGTTATCATCATAGAAGAATACCAGTTTTCCAAGCGCCAACGTGCCAGCTAGCGAGCACACTTCATGACTGATACCCTCCATCAAGCAACCATCGCCCAAGAACGCATAGGTATGATGATCGACAACGTTATGACCGTCACGGTTGAACTGTGCGGCAAGTGTCTTCTCTGCGATCGCAAAACCAACCGCATTAGCAATACCTTGTCCTAGTGGACCAGTCGTCGTTTCTACACCAGGCGTGTAACCAAGTTCAGGATGCCCTGGGGTTTTTGAATGCAGCTGACGGAAACCTTTAAGGTCATCAACGCTCACATCGTAACCTGATAAATGTAGTAATGAATAAATAAGCATCGAGCCATGACCGTTTGACAGTACAAAGCGATCACGGTTGTGCCAATTAGGATCAGCTGGATTGTGCTTCAAAAATTTGCGCCACAAAACTTCGGCAATATCAGCCATGCCCATTGGCGCACCCGGATGTCCAGAGTTGGCTTTTTGAACTGCGTCAAACGACAGTACACGGATGGCATTGGCTAGTTTACGTTCGCTAATTGGAGCTGGCATAGAGTGTCCTAATATTCGAATGAGTCGTATAAAGATAAGAGGAGAGTTTACTCAGAGGATAATCCATCAAAAACGCGACAGGCGTCCTCAATGGATAGGCTATAAAATAAAAATGCAATATTAACATATTTGCTATGAGCCTAGCCAAAAATGCGGTGACAAGACCGTTTATATTTAGCAATGACTCACATCAGTTTTGTTAAACGATAAGCAATGACGGACTTTGATTTAAGTTATAAATAACAAGCTGCGAGTGACCTAAGTGACAAGCAGCTCATTACTTATATTCAATCTATTAAACTGAAATAGTCTCAGCACCGCCCATAAACGGACGTAATACTTCTGGAATCGTGATGCTACCATCAGCGTTTTGATGATTTTCCATCACTGCTAGTAGCGTACGACCCACGGCCAAACCTGAACCATTTAAAGTATGAGCTAAGCTGGTTTGTTTACCATCTTTGACACGCGTACCCATACGGCGCGCTTGGAAATCACCACAGTTAGAGCAGCTAGAGATTTCACGATAAGTATCTTGGCTTGGCAACCATACTTCGATGTCATAGGTCTTTTGTGCGGCAAAACCCATATCGCCAGTACATAGTTGTACCGTGCGGTATGGCAACTCAAGCTGCTGCAAGATATATTCAGCCTGCCCTGTCATTGCCTCAAGCAACTCATCAGATTGCTCAGCGGTAGCGATGTTGACCATTTCAACTTTTTCAAACTGATGCTGACGAATCAAGCCACGGGTATCACGCCCGTGCGAACCAGCTTCACTACGGAAACATGGCGTATGCGCCGTGAATTTTAGCGGTAGCTCTTTGATATCCAAACGTTCGCCGCGTACCAAGTTGGTCATTGGCACTTCAGCGGTTGGAATAAGGTAAAAATCCATTTCATCGTTATTCGTGTGATTGCTCAATTTAAATAAATCATCTTCAAACTTAGGCAACTGACCCGTACCTTTCAAGCTATCGCTATTAACGATATAAGGTACATAGGTCTCAAGATAGCCGTACTTCATAGTATGCGTATTCAACATAAATTGAATCAACGCACGATGCAATTGCGCCAATTGTCCTTTAAGCACGTTAAAACGGCTACCAGTCAACTTAGTCGCTGCCTCAAAGTCCAACATACCAAGCGTCTCACCAATATGAGTATGATCTTGAATCTCAAAGTCAAACTCACGCGGCGTGCCCCATTTACGCACTTCTACGTTATCGTCTTCTGACGTACCGACTGGTACATCCGCCGCCGGAATATTTGGAATTTGCAAAGCTGCTTGAGTGATACGCTCTTGTAGCGTACGTAGCTCGTCTTCCGCAGCTTTAATCTCACCGCTAACGCTTTGCATCTCAGCCAATAGCTCACTAGCATCTTCGCCTGATTTTTTTAGGGCACCTACTTGTTTAGCACCAGCGTTACGGCGTGATTGCAATTCTTCGGTTTTGACTTGTAGAGACTTACGCTCGTTTTCAATCGTCTGCCAGAACTCCATATCAAGCTCATAACCACGGGTGGCTAGCTGCTGTTGTAGGTCGCTTAAATCGCCGCGTAAGAGTTTCGGATCAATCATAGTAGTTGCCTGTAACACTAAAGGTGAGTAAAAGGTTTAAAAGTATTATTAATAGAGTAATTGCCTAGCACATCGCTATCACAGTCTTTGTGATAACTGGCTATGACGTTATGTTTTATATCAACATATCTTGTAGACGCTATAATACCAAGACACGGCAGATTTGACCATGTTTTGGATATCTTTGACTGCTTTTCACTGTTTTTGGCTGATTTTCACTAGCTTTTGTTCATTAGGCTAATCACTGATAGCAAGTTATTCTATTTCTAATTTCTCACTTTTGCTTTCGTCTAGTCTGAATAAACTGAGTATAGAGCTTGAACTACGTCATTAATATAACATCTATCAGTGAACAGTCTTGCTTATATGTTTCATTTAGGAGTACTTTTCGGTAAGATAAGCGCATACCTTTATTCACTTCTAGCCAAGTACAGCATTGCTGCTTCGCTTTGGCAGTTTTAATCCAACGCTTTTAATATAAGTATTTGAGAAACCTTTATGGCCTTGTACCCCTACACGCTCCAACCTGTCGCCTTAAACCTAACTGAGGCTGAATTCCACCAAGCACAGTATGAACTGTTTGCCAGTGCCAGCCCGTCTTTTGGTTTATCAAGCTTTAAGACCAAAGAGTGGATCATCATGGCAGTGGTTGTGGTACTTGCTATTGCAGGACTTATCTTTGTAACAGGCTATTCAACCATTATCTTTTGGTTAATGCTGGTTGGTGTGGTGATATATCTATTGGCGCGTACTTTAGGTTTTAAATGGTACGTAAAAAGAGAGTTTGACAAACAAGTGGCCGACCAAGAGATGCCAGATGAAATGCGCCAAATGAAGTTAGGTGTACAAAAGCATGGTCTAGTCATGGCGATGCCAAGCAACCAGCCTGATATGATGAAAAACTCGCAAATGCGCGGTATGCAAATGCGTGCAGGCGCAACTCAGCAAGCGGTTATTCCTTGGACCTCTATCAAGAGCTGGGATGAGACTGACGACTATATCTTTATGATGTTTGAGCTAAAAGGTCAGCAAGGTAGCCAAATCGTACCGAAACGCTTGCAAGCACAGAAGTTTCCTATCGATACGATACGTCAACATTTACAAGAAGTGGTTCCCGTTAAAGGCTTAAATCCTGAAAACTTGCAGCCACCAGCGTAAATGTAATGAGGTCTCTCTATCGTTTAGAAAAACAGTAAAGAGACTTAGTTTTAGTTTTATAAAACCAATCGTAAAATTGTATTTATTAAATTTAACTTATTAATAATAGTTTGCTATTATTATAAGCATCAAAGGAAGAGATAGAGTTTATATTGATAGGTACAGATAAAAAATAAAGTATTTTCGCTGTATTTCAATTGATTAGAGTCTTTATTCTTCTTTATTTATTATCATATAACTACACTCACACTATAAGGACAATACTATGAGCAATTCTAACAATGCTACTAACCAGATCGGTCTAGAAAAATCTGACATGAGCGAAATTATCGCTCAATTAAACAATCTGCTATCAACGTATCATGTATTTTACTTAAATGTACGTGGCTATCATTGGAACGTAAAAGGTGAGCATTTCTTTACTTTGCATCCAAAGTTTGAAGAGCTATATACGTCACTACAATTACAAATTGATGAAATCGCTGAGCGTATCTTGACTTTGGGTGGTACACCACTTCACGCTTATAGCGATTTTACGCAGCATACTAGTATTAGTGAAGACAAAAACGTCAAAGATGGCACAAGCTGTGTCAAAGGCGTAGTCACTGGCTTACAAGCGTTAATTGCAGAGCAACGCCAAGTATCAGCGTTAGCAGAAGAGAGCGAAGACCAAGGTTCAGCTGACCTAATCGATGCTTACGTACAAGAGCAAGAAAAACTGGTATGGATGTATAACGCGTTTTTGGGTTAAGAATCGTTAGATTTTACTAGGCTAAATTTTAATAAGCCTAATGATCATCAAATACTAAATAATAAAAAAGCACCTAATTAGGTGCTTTTTTATTGTCTATCTTTTAGAAAAGACTGTTTTATTTTTCGATCCATTGACGCATTTTTTCACGTTCAGCAGGCGTGGCTTGTAGCCATACTTGCATAAACGTATCTAACGTACTAGTAGAAGTATTTACGCTAGATGTTTGCTTAACAGTGGTCGTGCCAGTGTTGACGTTGCTAGTAGAATTTACTACTGGTTGATCTAAAGAGGCGATAGCACGTTGGTTCTGTAACTCTGCATCACCTGCACCGCCGAACACGCCGCCTAGCGCTTTACCAAGGCCTGAAAATAGACCACCTTGGTTACCGGCCATACTTTGCTGGCTAGCAATGACAGTATTGTTTTGTTGCACAGCGAGCGTAGGCTGCTTGGCATATTCTCTAGCAGCTTCATAATCTTCTGGTTGATTAGGCATAGTCAAACGATATGTTTGATTGTCGGCCAATTGTGCCGTCACACTGACATTACCTGAACGCAAATAATCATGCTCATCACGACGCAAGTTATATAAACGGTCATACTTAGCAGTAATAGCATGTTGTCCAGGCTGTAACGTAAATGTTTTCTGCAGCGGCTGAAAAGCGCTCTGCTGAATTTCCTGTCCATTAATAGCGGTTACTTTGATATGGTCATCAACCTGTAGGGTCACTGCTGCCTGTGACAACATAGAGACCGAGGCAGCACCTACCAATAACGTACCTATCGTTAATTTTTTTAGCAAAGAAGCATTCGATTTCATAAGTTATTCCATTAATAGTAAAAGCGAGTTGGACAAAGTATTTGTATTCTAACGGTTATTCATTTTTTGCTGCTAAGAGTTTCACTGTTAAAAATCAAGTGGCATCGTATGTTGGTCTTGATCAGGCGTGTCGTTATCTACTTGCGTCTCTTGAGCGATATCCGCCAGCTCCGCGGCAAGCGTTTGCTCATCGATGGTACGCAGAGCATCGCTTATGACTGCTTTTGAGATATTACTGCGACCAAGGTTAGAAAACATTGGTTGAATATAATTAAGTACTTCCATCATCGCACCGATACGATGCGGTCCATCGGTCAGTAAGTGATCAATAATTCGATCGTCAAACTGCCATCCACGCCGACGCAAAATAGACTGTAATAATGCTTGTCTGTCTGCCAAATCATGACCAGTAGGCACTTTAAAAGTAGGTGCCTGTGCCAAACGCGTCATTAAATCCCTTAGCTGGAATGGTAAGTCGTCAGCGGGTTTATTGGCGGCAAACAATAACTGGCGTTGCCCTTCTCGGCTACGATTAATCAAATGAAATAAAGCTTCTTGCCACTGACTGCTTTGCTCAAGCACTTCCAAATCATCGATAGCAATCAGATCAAAATTTTCTAAAGATGATAGTACATGGACATCTGTATGAATCAGCTCATTAAGGGACAAACAGATAGCCGATTTGTCCATTTCGATAAATGACTCGCAAATAGCAGACAGCAAATGAGACTTACCTGTGGCAGGGCTACCAAACAGATATAGTTGACCGATCAGGCCGACATGTAACTGCCGTACTGCATCGATAATCGACATCCAACCGGGACCGGCAAAGTCGCTGAGACTTGCATCATGCTTAATGTCCAGATTGAGACTTAGCTGTGCTTCTGCCATGAATCATCAACTCGTGTTGCGTAGTGCAATGGAAAAATACAATAAAAAAGATAGGTTACTTTGAGCTGTATTCATTACTATTAATACTAGTCGATACAGCTGTAAGTAATGGCCCTATAGCCTTTGCAAAAATCGGTCAGTCACTTTGTCGAAAACAACGTTAGCAAAACTGGTACCAAAACGGTTGATACTATCAACACTGCGCCTATATATAACATATTTACAAAATGACTGACAAGTCTTTTACCCATTAAGCCTTATCAATCATTGCGTTCCTATCCTAATATTACATATCAATCTTTATCTAGTGTATTCAATAATAAGATAATTATCTTTTTTCAAACAGTGCCAGTTGTTTACGGCCTTTATAAAAGTCAGTGGTCCGATAATAGTTGTATAAATGGCGGAACAGGACATTTAAGACAGCGGACACTGGTAAGGCGATTAGCATACCGACAAAACCTAATAGACTGGCACCAGCCAATACGGCAAATATGACCCATAATGGCGATAGACCAATCTTATCACCTAACAGCAATGGTTGTAGGATATAACCTTCTGCAGCTTGTCCAATCAAGAACGCCCCTGCGACCAATGACAAATACGTCCAGTCCAATCCGAACTGAAATAGGCAGGCGATAATAGCCGCGATAAAACCAATACCAAACCCTAAGTACGGTACAAAACTGGCAATGCCTGCTACCATACCAATGATAAGCCCAAGCTCTAATCCAATAAGCTGCAACTGTACAGCATAAATAGCGCCTAGCAACACCATCACCAGCAATTGACCTTTGATAAATGCCATCAAGGCCAGATCACACTCCTTAGCTATTTCAGTCACTTTTTGACAGTAAGCACCTGGTATCGCCATTTTCCAGTTATGCAAACGCTGATCCCAATTAAATAGGAAGTAAAAGGTCAAAATAGGCACTAATACAATAAGACCTGCATTATTGATGAAGTTCATACTTGAGGTCAGTATTTGGCTCATCATGGTACTAGCATCAGCGAACTTATAGTTCGTTTGCATATAATCGACGAGAGTATCGGAAAACTCTTTAGACTCTAATTGGGGCAGTTTGATACGAGTATTACTATTGAACCACTCTCGTACGACTTGGTTATACCAATTAAATATCTTTGGCAAATAATCCCACGCCGCTTGCAACTGATGCCACAATGTCGGTACCAACCACCATAATAATAACGCCATCCCCAAAGTAATCGTCGAGTAGACAATAATAATCGCGACCCAGCGCTTGATATATTTTGATAGGCGCTTGACTAGAGGATTAAATAGGTAAGCCAGCATAAAGGCAAAAACGAAGGGCACGATGACGGGCATCATTAAATACAAAAGAAACACAGCCACCACTAACGCCACGACAATAAATAAACGCCGAAAAAAAGGATCTATTGGTTGATTCATCATGGCAAGTAATCCTATAGTTGGACGAGGTTAAAAAATTGACAGGTTTGAAAAAGTGACAGGGAGTCAGTCAGTGATAGCGATTTCTAAATGGTATAACTATAGCTATCACAATGTATCACTAGGCTAATTGCTTTCTTTTCTCATTAGTTTTAGCTAGCTAAACTGAGACGTATCAACGTTCCTAAAGAACCTAATTTTTGATAAATTTATGTTTAGTCGTTTTTATTCTGTCAATCACATTTGGACTTGTATTAAGGCCATTATTGACAATAAATTTAGCGTTCTATTATCGCAGAGTACAATAAAAAATCAGTCATTTTTTGTTTCTTAACCGCTTATTTGCCACTTAATGCAAATCTTAGTCAAATATTGGCAAGTTGCTTTGCGAGTACGGTCTGTTTTTGGGTATAATGCGCGCACTGTCTTTAAACTTTGCTTTTGAACTTTATAACGCTGATTTTTGCGTGCTCAATTACTTTACCTTCTAATCCCAATTATCTATCCCCAACTGTGAGATGACTATGAGTGACAAGCCTTCTTTAAGCTACAAAGATGCTGGTGTTGATATCGATGCAGGCGATGCTTTGGTTCAGCGAATCAAGTCCGTTGCAAAAGCTACTACTCGTCCTGAAGTCGTGGGTGGACTTGGCGGTTTTGGTGCGTTATGCCGCATCCCAACAGGTTATACCTCACCATTATTGGTTTCTGGTACTGATGGCGTCGGCACCAAACTAAAATTGGCCCTACAGCTGAACCGTCATGACACGATTGGTATTGATTTGGTCGCGATGTGCGTCAATGATTTATTGGTTTGCGGTGCAGAGCCATTGTTCTTCTTAGACTACTATGCAACTGGTAAGCTGGATGTTGATGTAGCGGCGACTGTCGTGACTGGTATTGGTGATGGTTGTAAACTTGCTAACTGTGCGCTTATCGGTGGTGAAACTGCTGAAATGCCAGGCATGTATCAAGACGACGATTACGATCTAGCTGGTTTTTGTGTAGGCGTGGTTGAAGAAGCAGAAGTCGTCACTGGTGAAAATGTCGCAGAAGGCGATGTACTGATTGCACTTGCCTCAAGTGGCGCGCACTCAAACGGCTATTCATTGGTTCGTAAAGTCATCGAAGTTAGCGGTGTGGATGTTACGAGTAGCGACGAGCAACTAGACGGCCAGCCTATTCAAGACGCTTTAATGGCTCCTACCCGTATCTATGTAAAAGCAATCAAAGCATTACAAGACACGCTTGGTAGCTCAGCGCTTCATGCGATGTCACACATCACAGGTGGTGGTCTGACAGATAACTTACCACGTGTACTACCTGATAATCTAGCAGCTAGCATCGATACCAATAGCTGGCAGTTCTCAGAGCTATTCACTTGGCTACAGACCCAAGGTAATATCGCGCAGAGCGAGATGTACCGTACCTTTAACTGCGGCGTTGGTTTTGTCATCGTTGTGCCAAAAGACAAAGCAGATGCTGCTATCCAAACCTTGACTGATGCAGGCGAGACAGCTTGGCAAATAGGTGAAATGATCAAACGCAGCACTGATGGCCAGGCGGATGCAGTGGTGTACCGTTAATGTCAACTGATAACGCAAGCCAGCCTATCAAACCATTGCGTATTGCTGTTCTAGTCTCAGGAAGTGGTAGCAACCTGCAAGTGTTAATCAATGCAATGCAAGCAGGTGCGCTACCGATTGAAATCGTTGGTGTCATTAGTAACCGTGAAGATGCTTATGCATTGACACGTGCTAAAGATGCCAATATTCCAGTTGCGGTATTGTCACACGTTGCTAGTGGTAAACGTATGGGTATCAAGACATTTGAAACCCATGCCAACGAGCAGTTAATAGCATGGCAACCTGATTTGATTGTCTTGGCTGGGTTTATGCGCGTACTAAGTGGCGCATTCATCGATAATGCACCAGCGTCCATGATTAATCTTCACCCTTCTCTACTTCCGGTTTATAAGGGTTTAGATACTCACAAACGGGTTATACAAGCGGGTGAACGTCGTCATGGTTGTAGTATTCATAAAGTAACCGCGGAGCTTGATGCAGGTCAGGTATTGACTCAAGCCGTATTAGATGTCGATATCAACGACACTGTAGAGAGCTTGCAGTCACGGGTACAGAAGCTTGAGCATCAGTTGCTACCTTGGACGATTTTACTCCTAGCAAAAAATGTATTGTCACTTGAAACAAATAATACATCATCGAAAACACAAACTTATTTACCTAAGTTGCCTCTGCAACTGCTTATAGACGGATAGAAAATCTCAAGCTTATTAAGTTGATTTTAATACCACTTTATATAGCGCAATAAAAAGCCCAGCTACTCATTATGAGCAACTGGGCTTTTTTATTTGATAACTATTTATTATTTACTATTACTTAAAATCGTAAATAGTTATCTATTTAGCTAATTTGTCTAATCAGTTCATTCTTAGAATACGTGAACCGCTTTAATATTGACAAACTCTTTGATACCAAATCCACCATGCTCGCGACCATAGCCTGAGTTCTTCACACCACCAAATGGCAGTGCAGGATTGGCAAGACCGTAACCATTGATATAGACCATACCAGTATCAAATTGCTCACTGGCTAAGCGAATGGCTTTTTCTTCATCTTTTGAGAAGATAGCGCCGCCTAGGCCGTAACGACTGTCATTTGCAATGCGCATTGCATCGTCTTGGTCTTTCGCACGGATTAGTGATGCTACAGGACCAAATAATTCGTCGTCGTAGGCAGGTTGACCTTTTTCAACGTTCTCTAAGATAGTTGCTGGATAGAAGCTACCTTTACCTTCAGGTACCTTACCGCCAACAGCAATCGTTGCACCTTTAGCCACACTTTGTTCTACTTGCTCATGTAGCTGCTCACGTAAATCTGCACGTGCTAATGGACCGATATCTGAGCTGTCATCCATTGGGTCACCCGCTTTGGTACCTTCAAATTTCTCAACGATACGCTTGCGGAATTCGTCATATACGCTATCGACTACGATAAAGCGTTTGGCCGCTACACAAGTTTCACCGTTATTGATTAGACGTGCTTGCGTACAAGTTTCTACTGCTGTTTCAATGTCAGCATCTTCTAGTACGATAAATGCATCGTTCGAACCTAGCTCTAATACAGCTTTTTTAATTGCTTTAGCTGCTTGCTGTCCAACGATCACGCCTGCTTTGTCACTACCTGTTAATGTCACGCCGCGTACTTTGTCATTGCCAATCAATGCTTCTGATTGATCATGGTCAATAATAATCGTACGGAACAAATCACTTGGTAATTCAGACTCGTGAAGAATTTTTTCAATTAGTAGACCAGAGCCTGTTACGTTTGATGCGTGTTTTAGTAAGACACTGTTACCTGCCATCAAGTTTGCAATGGTATAACGGAACACCTGATACGCTGGGAAGTTCCAAGGCTGCATACCGTAGATGATACCGATAGGTTGGTACGTCACTAGCCCTTTTTTCATGCTTTCGATATCTCGTACATCATCAGCTAAAGAAGCGACGCCATTTTCAGCAGTGTAATCACAGATAGCTTTACAGAGATCAATCTCTTGCATGCTTTGGCTATATAACTTACCGCGCTCTTCAGTCATCAGCTTAGCCAGCTCTTCTTTGTACTCCATCAGCTTATCACCAATAGACTTGATGATACGGCCACGTTCTTCGTGACTCACTGTACGCCATTCTAGAAATGCGTTATATGAAGCATCGACAATCTTGTTGACTTCGTCGTTGCTCATATAATTGTAGTTACTGATTTCTTCGCCCGTGGTTGGGTTAATAGTAGTAATGTCTGACATAGTTACTGTCCTTATTATTCGAATTTATAATCGGGTTTGTTGCCACTTGTAGTTATTTTGCTGTGACAGCTTTAATTATTAAATTTACGTCGATAGCACAATCTATTGGTAGCTCGTTTTCTATCTGCCGTTATCTTAACAAGCTATTTGATTAAGAGTTTTACAATATATTGTGAAGTGTGTTGAAGATGTTAATAGTGTGACTGACTTATTAAGTATAACTAAATATCATATAATAACTCTTAAACGCTATAACACAAAAAACCAGCCTAGTGGCTGGTCTAATAACTATATATAGTGGGAGCTAAAGAAAAATATTTTTATTAAAATTCAGATAATCAAAAATATTCTGCTCTAATAAAAGATAGATTTAACTCACACAAACCAATCAAAACAAATGATTAATAACCGGTATCTCTTGTGGTGGATTTTCTTCTTCAGCAACGACTTGTCGTGCCACATGCATAATTAACTGACGTAACCAGCGATGGGCTGGGTGATGCTGCAACAAAGGAGACCATGCCATCGTAAGCTCAAACTCAGGAATAAAAAACGGCGGATCTTCCATCATAATGCTGTCGTTATTTGCCTGCATTCTTGCCACACGCGTGGGCAAAGTCGCTATCAAATCTTTATTTGCTGCAAGCATAGCAGGCATTTGATAGTGTCGAGTAAAGACACTGATTTGACGTTTTTGCCCAAGGCGCTGTAGGGCCTGATCGATAGATCCTAGTCCACCAGATTTCTCTGGATTAACCCCAAAACCCACACCCATACCGGTTTTAGATACCCATACGTGCTGTGCTTTAAGGTAGTTTTTCAGATTAAAACGATTGGCATAAGGACTTTCAGACGACAGTAAACAACTAAATGTATCACGCCATACCAAAACCTGATGAAAGCTTTGTGGTATCTCATTAAAACGGTTAATCGCTAAATCAACTCGTCCCTGCTCCATATCTCGATAAGAGACGTCTGATGGAGTCAAAAAGTCCAAAATCACATTAGGTGCTTCAGAACGTAGTGCTTTTACCAGCTTAGGTACTAGGGTCGCTTCAGCATAATCCGATGTCATAATACGAAACACACGAGAGGTACTATAAGGGCGGAATTCGGTACGTGGCTCCAACACTTGAGTCAAATCAGCGAGTATCTCGCGGATACGTGGCTGTAGCTCAAGGGCGCGTTCAGTCGGTGTCATACCCTCAGACGAGCGTACCAATAATGGATCATTAAACAGCTTACGCAAACGGCGCAAGATATTACTCATAGCAGGCTGAGTAATCCCAAGCTGCTCGGCTGCGCGAGTAACGTTTTTTTCTCGTAGCAACACATCTAGATGGACTAATAAATTTAAATCAACCCGCTGCAAATTCATATTTGGTTCTCTTGGCTTTTGAATAAACGCCATATTAAGGCTGGCATTTGTAGTGCTGCTACGGTGATTTGTGCGCTATAACAGCATAATTTCATTATTTTTTACTAATTTTGTTCTGGATTTTTCTATTAGCTATCCATTATAACTCATTAAACCTATCGTAAGACCCTGTTATATAAACATTATATCATACAGAAATACCAAAGATAACTATCATAAATTAGATAAATCTTGGTAAGGTGGTTATAGTGAGTTCTATAAAGGATTTGCAGCATAGAGGACGAACGTTAGGTTCATAAGCTGTTTTTATCCGATTAAATATTATCGCTAAGTAATATATTAATGGTTTTTATCAGTCGTTAAATACGGTTAATTGACCTCATTATTGTAACATCTCTTGCTACCAATTATGACATCACTGCCTATTAAATATTCAGATACCTTTTAGATATATAGTGAGAATCGATGAATATTTATAAACCAGCAATTATTTTCAACTGTTGAGTTCAGCAAACTTCTTGTAATAGCCTAACGGTTTGTTTAGGGTAAATAGAGCTTCGATAGATAAACGATAGACCAAATTTTGAATATTACTTTTTAGTACAAAGGTTTTAGTAAAGCGGATTTTAGTAAAACGACAGACCCATTATTTTAACAATTAACTTATTTGTTTTTACACCCCACCAAGGAGACTATAGATGTCAACTGCATATAAATCAGCGATCGACTTAGTACGTGAATTAAAGCAAAAGCACGGCAACTGGCAGAACATTAGCGAAGTTGATGCTGCACGTATGATGTCACAGAACCGTTTCAAAACGGGTTTGGATATCGCAAAATATACTGCAAAAATCATGCGTCAAGACATGGAAGATTATGACAATGATACGTCTCAGTACACGCAGTCTTTAGGTGCATGGCATGGTTTTGTTGCACAGCAAACTATGTACGCTAAGAAAAAATATTTCGGTACGACTTCTAAAACTTATATCTACCTTTCAGGTTGGATGGTAGCTGCCCTACGCTCTGAGTTTGGTCCACTACCTGACCAATCTATGCACGAAAAAACATCAGTACCTAAACTAATCGAAGAAATCTACACCTTCTTACGTCAAGCAGATGCTAAAGTATTGAACGACTACTTCCGTGAGCTAAACGCTGCTGAAGAAGCTGGCCAAGACACTTCAGCTATCCTAGAAAAAATCGAAAACTTTGATTCACATGTTGTGCCAATCATCGCTGATATCGATGCAGGTTTCGGTAATGAAGAAGCCACTTACCTATTGACTAAGCAAATGATCGAAGCTGGCGCTTGTGCCATTCAGGTTGAAAACCAAGTATCTGACGCTAAGCAATGTGGTCACCAGGCTGGTAAAGTCACTGTGCCACATGAAGACTTCATCTCTAAGCTAAACGCTATCCGTTATGCATTCTTAGAGCTTGGTGTTGAAGATGGCGTTATCGTTGCTCGTACTGACTCTGAAGGCGCATCACTAACGCAAAAAATTCCAGTATCAAATGAGCCAGGCGATCTTGCTTCTAAATACATCGATTTCATCGAAATGGAAGAAGTAACGCTAGAAAATGCTCAAGAAAACGACAGCCTACTTAAGCACAATGGCAAACTAGTACGCCCAGTTCGTCTACCTAACGGTCTATATCAGTTCCGTGAAGAGACCAACATTGACCGTGTTGTACTTGACTGTGTAACTGCTCTAGAAAACGGCGCTGACCTACTATGGATCGAAACACCGACTCCAGACGTAGAGCACATCAAAATGATGGTTGACCGTATTAAAGAGCAACAGCCTAAAGCCAAGCTTGTATACAACAACAGCCCATCATTCAACTGGACGCTTAACTTCCGTAAGCAAGTTATCGCTCAGTGGGAAGAAGAAGGCAAAGATATCTCTGCATACAATAAAGATGACTTGATGAGTGCTGATTACGACGGTACTGAGCTTGATGCAGCCGCTGACGTAGCCGCTAAAAACTTCCAACGTGATGCGTCACGTGAAGCTGGTGTATTCCATCACTTAATCACGCTACCGACTTACCACACGACTGCTCTTAGCGTTCATGAACTTGCTAAAGGCTACTTCGGTGAAGAAGGCATGCTTGCTTATGCAGCTGGCGTACAGCGTAAAGAAATCCGCGAAGGTATCTCTTGTGTTAAGCACCAAGCAATGGCTGGTTCAGACCTTGGCGATGACCACAAAGAAATCTTCTCAGGCGATAACGCTCTGAAAGCTGGCGGCGGCAAGAACACGATGAACCAGTTCTAATAACCGACAGACTAGCAGTATTTATCAAAAAACCGCCCTACATCATGTAGGGCGGTTTTTTATTGCGGTTTAAATAATCAGAGAATGGTAGACTAATAATTGTTTATCACAACCATCGATCAGAGCCATTAGTCAGAATTATTAGGAGCTAATATGCAAGAGATAGAGCTGAAGTTTTTGGTACCAGAGTCACGACTGAAGGGATTAATGCGTCAAACGCACGTTAAATCCTCACAAGTGACACAACTGGCTGCACACTATTACGATACGCCTGACCAACAGCTTGCACAGGCAGGTATCGGTCTGCGTATTCGCAAAGAAGGCGATACATGGGTACAAACCATTAAAGCTGGTGGTGATGGTATCGCGGCACGCTTGGAGCACAATGCCGTACTCGATAATGAGCAAGTACAAATAATGCTCAATAATAATGAGCAAGTACAAATAATGCTCAATAATAATGAGCTGATGCCTGATTTAACGATATATGAAGACACCCCAATCGCTGCAGCATTGGCTGACTTTAAACTCAAAAAGCTAGCAAAGACGCTAACACGACTTTATGTGACTGACGTCGAGCGCACTACGCGGTTGCTAACAGAAAGTAATGAGAATGAAACCGATAACTGTATCGAAATGGCTTATGATCAGGGAGAGATTATTCATGGTACTGATGACTCGCTACGCAAAGCTATTCAAGAGATAGAATTTGAATTGGTGTCAGGAGATTTAGATTTTCTATTTACGACTGCCAAAACATGGTGCAAGCGCTATAAGCTGTGTCTATCTACCGTTACCAAAGCTGAAAACGGTAGCTTACTTATTAACGGACAAAATCACAGTCCAGCAGTCAACGCAAACCTAAGTCAATTGCAAATAGACAAAGACAGCAGCGCACCTGCCTTTATACGTGCGGTCGTACACAATTGCTTATTGCAGATATTACCAAACAGCAGTGCTATCGTCGCTGGCAGCATAGATGACGATCATATTCTACAGTTACGGATTGGTATTGATCGCTTGCGTACTGCGTTGAAAGCATTTACCGACTTCTCTGATGAAATTAATCCTGAATGGCTACCGATACTAAAGCAAACTGCAACCTTACTTAGCGATTACTATCAACTTGCTTATATCAACGCACAGATCGAACCTGAGCTACAAGCATGTGGCGCGCCTGCCGTTGACTGGACGACAGATATCGAAAATATCAAGATCACACCTATCAATACGCTGCAAGCCAATGACTTTCAGATAACCTTGCTAGAGCTGATTGCCTTTACTATGAGCGACCCAAGCATTGAACCTCAGACTGATCAGCTTGCCCGCGATAAGCTAACGAAAATCCTCTCTAAACAATATAAAAAATGCCTTAAAACCAATAAAAAAGCTGACGAAATAAGTGATGAAGTAAGTGACGAAGTAAGTGTTGCTGAGCTTGTGAGCGATGACATCGAGGTAAACACAGACACTGCTGATAATGACCAACCTGAAAGCGAGCTGCTTAATCAGTTAAGAGATTTGCGTTACATCAGTGAATTTTCTACGCCTTTACTAAGTAAGAAAAAAGCTAAAAAGAAAACCAAACGTTGGCTAAAAAGGCTGATAAAAACGCAAAAAGCGTTAGAACAACTAAACGATGATAATCAATATCAGCAGTTCTATGAGTTAAAATCAACAACAGATACTAATGCTTTATATGGTGCGGGTTGGTTTACGGCCATACTGACTGATGACCAGAGTCATATTGATGCACGGTTAGCAAAATTTGCGGACAGCTCAACGTTTTGGTAATAGTAGTATCATTTTTATGAGGGATACTGCTTTCATAAAGTAAACTCACTCAATAAAAAAGACAGCTAGTTATATAACTAGCTGTCTTTTTTTATTGTGTTTAAATAGTTTCTGTCAGCGCCATAGCTAAATGTGCAACATGTCCTAATTAGCCACAATCGTAACAGGCATACCCTCTTCTACTTGCTCAAATAATTCTACAATATCTTCATTACGCATACGGATGCAGCCATGTGATAGCGGAATACTCATTGGTTCAGTATCTGGTGTACCGTGAATATAGATATAGCGCTCATAAGTATCGCAGCCACCTTGGCTATTGCTACCTTTGTTTAACCCTTCTTCAAGACCGCTTAACCAGAGAATACGGCTCAATATCCAGTCACGCTTTGGATGTAGCTCACCAAGATTTGCATCGTATATCTCACCTGTCGGCACACGCCCAACAAATACCGCATTCATAGGCTCGCTACCACCTATTTTTTGTTCAATGATATGCCTACCGAGCGGTGTGCAACCACTATCCTGCTGACTACCAATACCATTCTTTGCAGTGGAGACTACGTATCTCGCAACCTCAGTTTGCTGCTGGTACATCGTCAATGTTTGCTCAGCGATATTAATCACGAGTTGTTTATCAAGCGTCTTATTATTGGTCATAAATGCTTCCGACTATCAGTCATTCATCAGATTACTATCAAGGTTATTAGTAAAATGATTGAAAATTTCTATTATCAAGGGATTGTATCAAGACATTTGGCACCGTAATATAGGGGCACACTTTTTGATGCTAGCAGATTATGACGACTATTTCACCGACACGTGTGTCGATGTATGATTTTTTATATCATGATACCCAGCCTATGCTGTCACTTTTGGCCGATGCGGCACAGCTCTCTCTGCCGCAAGCTCGCTTAGGGATGGATGCCAGTCTACAAGCCATCGTAAGTGCGCTGCTCGCCTATCAGCAGCGTCATCAGGGACAAGCAGTCAGCAAAAAGCTGTTTAGTCGTAGTGCTGTCAAAGAGTTACGGCAGTATAATTCAATGAACTTTGCCACCATTAGCGCCACACTCTACCATCGTCACGATGCAGCAGATGCTGTATTTAGTGACAACGCCCGTGTCATAAAGGCAAGCGAACATATCGCTGAAAAGATCGATGCAACGATGCAACAGGCTCAAACTCTACTCACCTCATTGTGCGTGATTGTGCTGCGTGAATTGGCTATCCTGACAGAATACAGTCAACTAGACAGTGATGAGATCAATAAATGGTTTGCGCTACAACCACAGTTTTTATCAGCAGCCCGATTTAGCCCAGAGCATACGCATACCTTATCTGCTGAGACAGAAAGCAATAGTGACCTGCCCGAATCAACTACTGAAGCTGATGAAGCGATAGAGAATAGTCCCGAGAGTAATGCTGAGCATACGTTATTAAATGCTGAGCAGTTATCAAGCACTCCACCTTCTTTTGATCCTTACTGGTATGAGCTGACCGGATTCAAACCTGAAAACTATGCACCTGTACAAGACATGCAAATGGCAACAGGCAATTACTTAAAAGCCATTGGACGCTCACCTGACAATCTACAGCAGGGGCGTCACAACGATATGCTGGTATTTACGGAGATGCATGCCGTTGCCTTACCACATCAACGTTGGCTGCTTCAATTAGCCAAAATCTCAGATATCTATCTCAGTCGAAATCGACTGCGCGTTAACTCTGAACCAGCCAATCCGCCTAAACCGCCTTTAGTAAGTTTGGGACTAATCGGCGGCAATAACGATAATACACCGACCACTACTAGTGAAAAGCCCATCGAATATGAGGCTTCTACACCGCTATGGAAAAATCCTGTCATTCTTATCATCATACTTGTCGTTGGTGTCCTTGGTGCACTCGCTACCTTGAAATACCAATCGCAAAAATCTGACGGTGCGATCCTAGCAACTGAAGAAGTATTAGAACAAGATGCCATTGATGAGCGCCAACAGCAAGATGTCGCCATCGTAATGGTAGATGAAGATGAATCTGACGTTGTAGAGACAGAAAAAGCTGAGTAAAGCCTTTTACTTTTGAAATAGCTATCCTCAAAGCAACCGTTTTAGCAACCATTTACTAGCCATAAAAAAAGAGACCCTATCAACATAGAGTCTCTTTTTTGTTATGCCATCTAAGTTACGAATTGACTATCAGTAGCCAAAAAACTTACTTAGATAAATCGCGACCACGGCTAGCTTCGATAGCTAGACGTAAACCATTTAAACGGATAAAGCCTTCTGCGTCTTTTTGGTCATAAGCGCCCGCATCATCTTCGAAAGTGGCAATTTTTTCATCAAATAATGAATCGTCAGATTTACGACCAACAACGCTCACGCTACCTTTATACAGTTTTACGCGTACCGTACCGTTGACGTATTCTTGTGATTTGTCAATCAATGCTTGTAGCATCATACGCTCAGGGCTGAACCAATAGCCATTGTAGATGATTTTTGCGTAGCGTGGCATTAGCTCATCTTTTAGATGGGCAGCTTCACGATCAAGCGTTAGTGATTCGATACCGCGATGCGCTTTTAGCATAATCGTGCCCGCTGGTGTCTCATAGCAACCACGTGATTTCATACCGACGTAACGGTTTTCAACGATATCTAAACGGCCGATACCATGTTTGCCACCGATTTCATTCAGCTTAATCATGACTTCATAAGGCTTAAGCGCTTCGCCATCGATAGCAACGATGTCGCCTTTTTCGTATTCTAGTTCTAGATACTGTGCTTCATCAGGTGCTTCTTCTGGGCTGACAGACCAGCGCCACATGTCATCTTCTGCTTCGGTATACGGTTCTTCTAGAACACCGCCTTCATAAGAGATATGCAGTAAGTTAGCATCCATTGAGTAAGGAGACTTTTTCTTATTGCCCGCATAATCGATTGCGATATCATGCTCTTCAGCATACTTCATCAAGCTTTCGCGGCTTGATAGATCCCACTCGCGCCAAGGAGCAATAGTTACTACGTCTGGTGATAAGGCGACTGCACCTAGCTCAAAACGAACTTGGTCATTGCCTTTACCAGTCGCACCATGACTGATAGCATCGGCGTTATGCTCTTTAGCAATCTCAACCAAACGCTTGGCAATCAATGGACGAGCAATAGACGTACCTAGCAAGTACTCACCTTCGTAGATAGCATTAGCACGGAACATAGGGAATACATAATCACGAGCGAACTCTTCGCGCAAATCTTCGATATGGATATGCTTGATACCCATTGCTTGAGCTTTGGCTCGTGCTGGCTCAACTTCTTCGCCTTGACCGATATCAGCGGTAAAGGTGATTACTTCCGCATCATAAGTTTCTTGTAGCCATTTAGCGATGATTGAGGTATCAAGACCACCTGAATAAGCCAAGACGATTTTATTGATATTTTTTGGATCAAGTTGAGCCATGAAGAACTCCCATTATGAAATATAGTTTTAGAAAAGGCGACGATCAAATCGAAAGCAAGTCGAACGATAATTACACTGCTCAGTGTACATCATATTTACTATAGGCAAAAGTCTAACTGCCATAAGGCATGCGCTTTTGAATTAAATTCTAGTCAACCTCATTTTTGCCACTAGGATTTAAACATCATTTAACGACAAGATATTAATCTTAGCTCGATGAATTATGTACAGATATCTAGCCTTATATTTAGTCAAGTGGGCAAATCTGTTATGATAGACCCACAGTAACACTCCCTTTTGTTTCCTTTATTTGACGATATAGAGCGCTTTGACACTATGACTGATTCGATTAGAGAATTGACCATCCTTCAGCCAGATGACTGGCATATTCATTTGCGTGACGATCTAGCCTTGAGCACGACCGTACCGCATGCAGCAAGCAGCTTCAACCGTGTCATCTGTATGCCTAACCTTGTGCCTCCAGTCAAAAATGCGCAAGATGCGATTGCCTACCGCGCACGTATCATGGAAACTTTGGCAGCAAGTGATTTAAGTCTTGAGCGCAAGTCAGCTTTTGATCCGCGTATGACTCTATACTTAACGGATAATACCACTGCCCAAGATATCGAGTTGGCAGCGCAGTCAGGTATCGTACAAGCTGTCAAACTCTATCCTGCTGGAGCAACTACCAACTCTGCAGATGGCGTCACTAATATTAATGCCTGTGTCGATGTCTTTGAAGCATTAGAAAAATATAATTTGCCATTGCTAATCCATGGTGAGGTAACCCAAGACCATATAGATATCTTTGATCGTGAAAAGCGTTTCTTAGATGAAGTGCTGGCACAAATTATCGTGAAATTCCCTACGTTGAAAATAGTAGTAGAGCACATCACTACCAGCGATGCGGCAGATTTTGTATTGTCGCAAGGCAACCATGTTGCTGCGACTATTACGCCGCAGCACTTGATGTTTAACCGCAACCATCTATTGGTTGGTGGCATCAAACCGCATTTTTATTGCCTACCTATTTTGAAGCGTGAGAGCCACCAAAAAGTGCTATTAGATGTAGCTACTAGTGGTAATCCAAAGTTCTTCTTGGGTACTGACTCTGCGCCACATGCGACAGACAAAAAAGAAGCCGCTTGTGGCTGTGCCGGTTGCTATAGTGCAGCCACGGCGCTGCCTTTGTATGCGACCGCCTTTGATAGTGTTGGAAAAATAGATAAGCTTGAAGGTTTCGCTAGTCGTTTTGGCGCTCAGTTCTATGGCTTACCTCTGAATGAAAGTACGATCACGCTTGTCAACACGCCTATGCAAGTACCGACTGACTATCCTTATTTTGATGGTGCATCATTGACGCCCTTGATGGCAGGTGAGACGCTACATTGGTCAATTAAGGCTTAACGCACGCAAAGCTTAGCCTTCAATAAACGACCTATTATTTTATCCTATGATATTAATGATACCTTTGTAGTAGATTTCTTTGTACTAAAGGTACAGTTAATATCATAGGATGCTTATTTCTTATTTGATATATTAGTACGACTGATAAAAGTGATTTAACTTTATATGACCAATCAAAACATAGCGACCTTGCCTGACGAAGACTTATCACACCCTAAATCTGCCAGTCTTAATGCTACTCTAAATACTTCTCCTAAAGATGCAGCCTCAGCGACAGATGAGCAAGCGCCTATGGCCTTAAAAGACCGCTTTCGTAAGTTCTTGCCTGTCGTCGTCGACGTGGAAACAGCAGGCTTCAATGCCCAGACCGATGCCCTGTTAGAAATTGCCTGCATTCCCGTCTTACTGAATGAGCAAGGTGTATTTTATCCAGGTGAAGCTTTTAACGCTCATATTGAGCCTTTTGAAGGCGCAAACTTAGAGCCAAGTGCGCTTGCCTTTACTGGTATTGACCCTAAAAACCCAATGCGTAAAGCCATTGCGGAAGATGAAAAGACAGCATTGCGCCGAATCTTCAAAGGGTTAAAAGACGTACGCCGTGACGAAGAATGCCGTCAATGTGTCTTAATTGGGCACAATGCTCATTTTGACTTGGCTTTTTTGAATGCAGCTGTGCTACGAACCAATAGCAAAAACCACAATCCATTTCATAACTTTTCAGTATTCGATACCGTCACCTTATCAGCATTAGCGTTTGGTCAAACTGTACTAGCACGCGCTTGTAAAGCAGCAGGGTTAGAGTTTGATGGTAAGAATGCTCACTCAGCTCTGTATGACACTCAAAAGACTGCTGAACTATTCTGTCATATATTAAATAACTACCCTATGTTGGCCAATGCGCTGCATAATGAAGACGCGAAAGAAGAGTCAGCTGATAGCGACAGTCAATAAGTCACATATCCTATATTGCCAATCATACATAATAGTGCTATTTGTAATACTTGATGACTTTGACATCTTGATTTGGCAATCAATAGGGATATGATTGATATCATAATATATAGACGGAACTATTTTAGTGATGACAGACGTAGTTGTTCTATTCGATACGAATAACTGTCTGATGATAAAATATCACTCTTAAGTGATGTAGTTATATCCTATAGATGGTTTAAGTTGCTCACACTGTCTTGATAGTAAGCACTATCAAGATTAATAGGAGGGACTTTATTATGGATCCACAGCTCAAGTTATGGGGTACCATTCTCGGCTATATGCTACTTGCATTGACGATTAGCGCCTGTACCTCTTTATGGATTCGCTATCATTTAAAGCGAAATGACCTACATCCTCGTCGCGCAATTAAAAAAAGATATTTAATTTTAAAAAGACGTAGAAAAAGGCTTGACAGGAAGCGCCGACGCTATTAAAATACGCACCACTTCAGCATAAATGGTGAAAGCAGTTGAAGTGTTGTTACTAGTCCCCATCGTCTAGAGGCCTAGGACACCGCCCTTTCACGGCGGTAACGGGGGTTCGAATCCCCCTGGGGACGCCACTATTTGGCGTCACTTGTTAGCACTATTGCTTAGCATTAGATTAGACTAACAAGCGTACCACCAAAAACCCAGTTCATAATTTATTATGAACTGGGTTTTTTTATATCTCTCATTAAGAGCTAATTTATTCTTTTAAATGAAAAAGCCAGCATTCAATAGATGCTGGCTTTTTTTTATTTGACTATCTTATTACTTATAAATATAGCTAGGCTCAATGGGAACTTTATTCATATCTATCGATTACAGCAGTAACCATAGCAACGTAGCCACTATCATCAATCCTAATATTGTCTGGATTAAAAAGAACGCCTGATGCTGCCCTACAACCTTACTTAGAGTCACCCCTAACGTACTGTATTTGACAGGTGGCGTATCAACGTTACCTGTTCTCGTTTGCTCTTCATAGTAGCCCTGCAGCACGTCTAAGAACTTCTGCCACTCATTAGAATCCCACTCATACGGCTTAAATGGCATTAACTTTTTAAGCTCAGGCTCTTTAGTCATCCAACGCTCAAGGGTAATCGAACGTAATGACCAACCGGCAAAACGACGTTTGGTAATTTCAGAAAAATCTAAAATCTTTAATTCTTTATGTCGATCATCTACCAACAAACGATTTTTTAGATTGGTTAGTGCCTGCTCTGAGCCTTCGACACACTGTAAAAAGTAGCCATTGCCATAGCAAAGAATACCCGTGACATTATCTATTTGATTGCGTTCAACCGCGGTCTCTGAGATATCATTAAGCGTGCTAGGACTTGAAAGACCAGTAGAGGTAATCCGGCTTATATATACAAGCTGGCAGAGATCTGGCGTTACTGGATTTGTTGAATCGTTGATTGTTGACAATCAGCTTCTCCCTATTATCAGGTAAATGTCGCTAAAACAATCATACTAACTTCAGAAAAAATATAGAGACAACATAACTAATCGTAATGAATCGGTCTGATATATTATTGATTTTATAAGTTTTTATATTAATTGTATTAAGTTAGTTACATCATAGGTTAGTTTGGTCATTAAAGCAACCTATTACTGGACATAGGCCCGCTCAGACACAAAAACATATCTAATAACCATATTATATTCCAAAGTAGATTATATATATTCTCGGTATAGGTTTTAGTAATAGATTATTTTTGAATTCATTAGTTTTTAAGAATAGTATAGAAAATTTTAACGAGGATATAGTGGCTACTGAAGCCATAGTTCTTATCATGGCCATTATTAAGCATAAAAGGAGTAAAACTGATGCTCGTTAGCGGAAGCAGAGTTGAAACTAAGACTGAAGTGCCATAATCGCTGTTAACAGTACCGCATCATCAGGATAGGTCAATTTGATATTTTGGCGACTACCAGAGACTAAGCGTATTGGAAAACCTAGTTGTTCAAAAGCACTGGCTTCATCTGTGATACTTAGCTGATGCTCAAACACATAATTTAGGACTTTTTTCAATTGACCTAAGCGAAAAACTTGCGGGGTTTGTGCTTGCCACATGTTGCTACGATCCATGGTAGATTTGGTATAAGAATGTGGACGACTCTCTTCTGCGGAGATAGCTGGCTGATAGGAAGCTTTTAACGTATCGGCCACTGGTGTCGCTAAGATAGCGCCGTAAGGCTCCAGCATCGCTGCTTCAATCACTTGATCGATATCTACATTCGGTACAGCGGGACGTGCCGCATCGTGAATAAGCACCAAATCTGAATCATCAGCACCTGTCTGACTAATTGCTTCAACGCCTGCTTGTACTGACTGCCAACGCTCTGCTCCGCCGACTGCATAGTGTACACGAAGGGCAAACTCTAATTGTTGAGCCGTGCTGTCATCGGCTGATATGACCAATAGACACCTATTGATGTAATCACTACAAGCAAGTCGTGCCACGCTATGCTGCAACAGCGTCTGACCTTCTAGCATTGTATATTGTTTGGCGATAGACGCACCAAAACGGCTGCCGCGACCAGCTGCAACGATCATGGCATGTATATTAGGGATTGTATTCATAGTAGTGTACTCATGGTTTAAGCCCATGACAGTATATGTAGAGAGGAATAAAGCAGGTGTTAAGTGTGATGAATGGTGTCAGATAACAACATTATGATGATGCATCATGAAAATTAATTCATGTCGTAAAAGTTAGTATATCCGTGAAAGTTAGTGTATTTATAAAGCTAATAGTTGCTGTGCGTGGTTGGTGCGGTGGATACTTGGACAAAAGTCTCATTCGGTTTGATTAAACCTAAATCTAAGCGAGCATGCTCTTCTACGGCCTCAAGCCCCGTTTTCAAATCTTGAACATCGGTGCGTAATAGATTATTTGCCGCAACTTGATTGTCATTCAAACGTTGTTGCTCTTCGATTTGAGCTGTCAACTTATTATGCTCAAAACGGCCATTTTCACCCAACCAATACTGATATTGCAACCCTAAAAGCACTGCAACGGCTAAAGCAAGTAGTATAAATTGGCTAAAATATTTCATAAGGTGATAACGCCAAACGGTATAAAAGAGGATAGTAAATTTTAAGCTGATTAGGCGATATATAAATGGTTATATATCGCCTAAATATTGACTTCAGCTGATGATTTTAGGCTTTTTAGCGTATATTACTTAACGCATATTACGCGCCAAAGAGCCAGTCAAACTCTTAGCCACGTAGACCGATAAATTCTTCACGGCCACGGTAGCTTGCGCGTACTTGCTGCTCGATACGTAGCAATTGATTGTACTTCGCTACGCGGTCTGAACGGCATAGCGAGCCAGTTTTGATCTGACCAGCAGCGGTACCAACTGCCAAGTCTGCAATGGTGCTGTCTTCCGTTTCACCTGAACGATGTGAAATGATGGTTGCATAGCCATTTTTCTTAGCCATATAAATCGCATCTAGCGTTTCTGACAAGGTGCCAATTTGGTTAAATTTAATCAAAATTGCATTGGCAATGTGCTTATCAATACCTTCTTGCAAGATCGCAGGATTGGTCACAAACAAATCATCACCAACCAATTGAACTTTATCGCCAATCTGCTCGGTCAGATATTTCCAGCCATCCCAGTCCGACTCGTCAAGACCGTCTTCGATAGAGATAATAGGATACTGACGTGCCAGCCCAACTAGGTAGTCTGAGAACCCTTGGCTATCAAAGGCTTTGTTACCTTCGCCTGCCAAAACGTATTGACCATTTTTATAAAATTCACTAGCTGCACAATCTAGCGCAAGATGAATATCTTCACCAGCTTTGTAGCCGACTTGTTCAATCGCTTGCATGATAACCGTGATGGCTTCTTCGTTACTACGTAGGTTCGGCGCAAAACCACCTTCATCACCAACGGCAGTGTTTAGACCTTGTGATTTCAACACAGACTTTAAGCTATGGAAAATCTCTGTACCAGCACGTAGCGCTTCTGAGAAGCTAGTGAAGCCTACAGGCTCAATCATAAACTCTTGAATATCAACCGTGTTGTCCGCGTGCTCGCCACCGTTCAAGATGTTCATCATCGGCACAGGCATGGTCAACGATGTTTGATTGCGTAGATTGGCAATGTATTGATGTAATGGCAGATTCTGTGACTTGGCTGCCGCTTTTGCAGTCGCAAGTGACACAGCTAGCATGGCGTTAGCACCCAAGCTTTCTTTGTTTTCTGTACCATCTAGCGCAATCATGGCATCATCAATCGCCTGTTGCTCAGTCACATCTTTGTCAATCAAGGCACTGCGGATTTGACTGTTGACATTAGAAACGGCTTTTTTGACGCCTTTACCCATAAAGCGGGTCTTGTCGCCATCACGTAGCTCAAGCGCTTCACGTGAGCCTGTTGATGCGCCACTTGGAGCAGCAGCACGGCCGACAGTACCGTCAGCTAAGATAACATCAGCTTCGATAGTTGGGTTGCCGCGCGAGTCTAAAATTTCACGAGCGCGAATGTCTTTAATTGCGGTGACGTTGTTGGTTTCTTCAGCGTACATAATGTCTGTTAATTCCTTTGGTCATGCCAAGTTTGTGAGATAAATAACGGCAGCTAGCATACAAAAAAGATAAAGCAAAATATCATATAGCCAATATACCTAGAATCCCTTCAAGCCTTTCTGCCATATGGCTGTATTTACATATGAAGGAAGGCTTATTGAACAGATTAACGGTTGGCTATCGTGCTTGGCATCATAGCATATATTTTGCCAAACTTCCCTTATCTTACACTGACTTGCGGTCATAAATATAATCAGGGTTAGCGGCGTCTAGTGCAACGCGATTGTCTGTGTCTATGACATATCAGAGCGACTATTTCAGTGATGATTTTACCAAACTGCTTTTCTTATCCATATTAGATACCGTATTCTCAAGCGCAACCTCTGTCTTAAACCGTGTCAATCGTAGTGCATTCATAAGTACTGAGATGGAGCTAAGCGCCATAGCGGCCGCTGCAATCATCGGATTTAGAAACCCAAACGCAGCAAGCGGAATACCGAGACAGTTATAAATAAAGGCAAAAAACAGATTTTGCTTGATATTGCGTAGCGTCGCTTGAGCGATTTTTTGTGCCGCATCGATATGCATGAGCGACTCACCCATAAGACGTGCAGAGGCACTATGCTGCGCGACATCAGTCCCCTCAAACATCGCAAAACTGGCATCGGCAGTAGCCATCGCTGGCGCATCGTTGACACCGTCTCCTGCCATCGCTACCTTATGACCAGCAGTTTGCAATAGTGCAATTTGGCTGGCCTTGTCACGCGGGCTCATCTTGCCATAAGCCTTATCAATACCCAACTGCCCTGCTACATGATCGACGACGGACTGCTTATCACCACTCATCAAGATGACATTGATACCCGCATCTTTTAGCGCAGTGATTGCTTGCGGGGTATCTGCTTTTAGATCATCTGCTAGGGCAAACGCGCCTAATGGCTCATCATTAATACTAATCGCAACGGTACTGGCAATTTGCCATACTTTTGGCATAAATCTTGGCAACGTCAAGTTCGCAAACTCTGCCGTACCCACTTTTACTAATCCAAGCCCTTCGATATTTGCTTGTATACCAGCACCTTTTATCACACTGATATCGGTCACATTAAATAGAGACAGTTGACGTTCTTTGGCCGTATTGACGAGAGCAGTTGCTAGTGGATGACTGGCGTGCGCCTCGACACTGGCCGCAATCTGCAATACATCGTCCACAGCAAGCGACTTATCCACCATGACATGATCGACGATAGTAGGTTTACCAATAGTCAATGTGCCCGTTTTATCGAGTACTACCGTATCGATATTGCCTGCTGCCTCAAGACTTTGTGCATCCTTGAACCAAACACCATGACGCGCGGCAACACCCATACCAGCCATGATCGCCGCTGGCGTGGCCAAACCAAGCGCACAAGGACAAGCAATGACCAATACTGATACGGCATGCATTAGGGCAGTATCAACCATACCTGTTAGCCACCATGTGACCCCAAAAGTAACCAACGCAATCGTTACTACTACGGGGACAAAAATAGCCGTTACTCGATCCGCGAGACGCGCTAGATTGGCTTTTGAGCCTTGTGCATCACTCAACGCTTGTACCATATCGCCGAGTTTCGTGTCGCTGCCCTTCGCACTGACACGGTATAGCAGACTGCCATTCTCTACCAAAGCGCCTGCCAGTAATCCATCGCCTTGCTCTTTTTTGAGGGCTACCGACTCACCAGTTAAATGACTCTCCACGCACCAACCGCTGCCTTCTATGACGGTACCATCTGTAGCGACGCGGCTACCTTGTTTTGCACGTAAGACGTCATCCACTTGCACATCAGACAACGCAATCCTATGAAATTCACCATTTGGCTGTCGCTGCTCTACTTCATCAGGTGTCAATGACAATAATAAATCAATACTGTTTAGGCTGTGCTTCTTGGTACGTTCCTCAAGATACTTACCTGTACGCACAAAGGCAATGACCATCACCCCTGCTTCAAAATATACGGCTGGGCTATTACTCGCACCGTGTCCGCCCAGATGCCCACTTTGCAAAAGACTGTTTAAAGTACCATCGCCGTGCGTGAGCCATAGATAAGTCGAATACGCCCATATCGTCACGGTACCAATGACCACTAGCACATCCATATTGGCAAGGCCACCTTTTATAGATGCCCATGCGCTCTTATAAAAAGGTAACGCCAAGCCAAACTGTACTACAGTCGCTAAAATAAATTGCACCCAGACTGGCGGCATCCACGCCATACCAAAACCCGCCAACATACCTACCATACCCACCAAAAACGGCACCAAACAAACCCATAATCCGATCAAACGCCATGGGTATTGAGTGGCGGTATCTTCGTCAGTCTGAGCAAATAAGCTATCGGCTGCCTGCACATTAGCGACAAAGCCTGTTTTATTCACCCACTCTGTCACCTGTTCGGGCGTCGTCTGGGTCGGATCATAATCGACATTGGCGGTCTCGCCAGCAAAACTCACACTTACCTCGTACACCGAAGGCTTTTTGTTAAGCACTTTCTCGATTCTTGAGGCGCAGGCCTGACAAGTCATGCCATCAATCGCCAATTGCAAATGCGCGCGTTGCGGTGCCAGTGGCGTGTTGGACTCAACATCAGTTTCGACATCATAAGACTCATCTTTGGTAGTACGGGTGGTATCGTTCATAAATAAAACTCGTCATGGTGCCTATAAATTTGTAGGAACCACGATAAAATATCCGTGGGTGGGCAAACAATTCAAATAAAGCAATTGGGTTATATTGTATTCAGTATGAGTATTTTAGACAAAGTAGCCATGTATCAAAGTATCAAAGTATTGAGACTGAATGCTCATAATCGTTAATCATTAAAAAACCAGCTATCATGCTTGTAATAACATGTTAGCTGGTTCTGTAAATAAGTGATGAGATTTATCAGTTAGCAACTGTCGCCTCAAATCCGGCATCATCAATAGCTGAAACAATAGCCTCTGCACTGGTTTTGCTATCATCAAAGGTGATCGTCGCTAGGTTATCAGCGAGGTCAACAGTAATAGTCTCTAATCCATCAATATCGGCTGTTGCCGTATGTACGCTTGCTACGCATCCGCCACAAGTCATACCGTCAATTTTAATAATACGTGTTTGATCTGCCATATTGGGCTCCTTATTTTTATTAGTAATGAGCAACTCTAATAGTGATTCTGTTAATACTTACTTTGACACCTTTTAAGTTATCAAAGTAAGAGCAACTATCAAAGCTACATTAAATAAGCATAAGCCCTATTATCCTCGACAACAAGACTGTTTGGTTGTTGCTTTATTAACGAGATGCTATTAACGAGGCAGTAACTTATTAATAAAAACGTAAAATAGCTCATCGACAAGTTTATAACAATAGTTATTTGTGATTATAAATCGTTATGGTGCGGGTTCTGCGGTGAATCAATCGGAAATGGCTGAGTCACATAATCCACCATACTAATCGCCGCCGTCAAGGCATGGATACTAGTATCTGTATCATCATAACTTACCGTTGCGACATTATGCTTAGGATCCAAATTAATAGCCGTCACGCCTGAGATATTTTTAAGCACAGTCATTACGCTATCTAAGCCTTCTGCATCATCGATATTTTCGATGCTTACTTGTGCCATTTGAATTGCCATTGTATAGCCCTCTTATTACGTACCGTATCAATGAGTATCCAATACTTCAAAACCTTTGACCAAATCATCAATTTGCTTAAGCTGATGCAAGAATGGCTCTAGCTGGCTCATACGCAGCGCACAAGGCCCATCACATTTGGCGGTTTCTGGACTTGGGTGCGCCTCTAAAAACAGCCCTGCCAACCCTGTAGCCATACCTGCACGGGCAAGCGTCGTAATCTGCTCACGACGTCCACCAGCACTATCACTACGTGCACCTGGCTGTTGTAAGCTATGCGTCACATCAAAGAATACCGGTATATCCATCTGCTTCATGGTATCAAAACCAAGCATATCCACGACTAAATTATTATAGCCAAAGGCACTACCGCGCTCACAAAGTATCAATTTATCATTACCACCTTCTAAGCACTTATTGACGATATGACGCATTTCGTGCGGTGCTAAAAACTGCGCCTTTTTGATATTAATAATGGCATCTGTCTTTGCCATCGCATGCACCAAGTCAGTCTGACGCGACAAAAATGCAGGTAGCTGGATAATATCGGCAACTTCAGCGACTGGTGCTGCTTGATGTGGTTCATGCACATCCGTGATAATCGGTACTTGGAATTTTTCTTTGATTTGCCCTAGCCAATCGATACCTTGCTCTAAACCCGGCCCGCGATAAGAATGTAAGCTTGAACGGTTGGCTTTATCAAAGCTGGCTTTAAACACATAGCCGATGCCCAAACGCTGACAGATCTCGACATACTGCTCGGCAATCTCAAACGCCAATTCTTTGGACTCTAAAACATTCATACCACCGAACAATACAAACGGCTGGTCGTTACCAATGTTAATCGTATCGTTGTTAGGAGTGTTGAGCGTGATATGTGATTGTGCGGTCAATAAGTTTTCCATGAAGCCATTACCTCTTATTTTGTTATTAATATCTCTGTCCCATATTGTAACCGATAGGCTGATTAAAAAAAGTATGCAAGCGTAATTAGACGTCATTAATGAGGATGTTGACTCGGTAATAACAACAAACGGCCTGAGTTAAGCAAAAAAAAGACCAATCCGAAGATCAGTCTTTTTTATAATAAACGCTTTCAATATACATTACATTCTGAGAGTTATTTTGCTTCGCTATGGTTCTTCGCCGCTTTTACAAAACTATTAAACAATGGATGACCACCGCGTGGCGAGCTGGTAAATTCAGGATGGAACTGTACGGCGATAAACCAAGGATGGTTAGGAATCTCAACCGACTCAACCAAATGCTGCTTGGCAGAATAGCCTGATATCGTCATACCTGCTTGCTCTAATGGCTCGATATAGCGATTATTCATCTCATAACGATGACGATGACGCTCAGTGATATTGGTTGAACCATAGATTTGCGCAAGCTTACTACCAGCCACCAGTTCCGCTTGCTGCGCGCCTAAACGCATGGTGCCACCGAGGTCTGAATCATCGCTACGAATCTGCAATTCGCCGCGCTCATCCAACCACTCGGTAATCAAACCGATGATAGGCTCAGCGGTCTTACGATCAAACTCAGAAGAGTTGGCATTAATATTAAGTACGTTACGGGCATATTCAATCACCGCCAACTGCATACCCAGACAGATACCCAGATACGGCACTTTATTTTCGCGGGCGTAAGTGATGGCTCTCATTTTACCAGTGGTACCGCGCTCACCAAAACCACCTGGGACCAAAATCGCATCGGCGTCGTTTAGACGCGCATACAGCTCATCGTCCGTCTCTAGTAGCTCAGCATCGATATAGTCAATTTTGACATCTGACTGATGCACGATACCGGCATGTAGCAACGCTTCGTTGATCGACTTATAAGCGTCTGGTAACTCGACATATTTGCCGACCATCGCAACCGTCACTACCGCTTGAGGGTTGAGCTGGGCTTCGACCACTTTGTCCCAATCGCTCAAATCCGCTTCAGGGACGTCAAGACCAAAACGCTCACAGATGAGATCGTCAAGATCTTGCTCATGTAGGGTGCGCGGGATTTGATAGATGCTTTGGGCATCTTCACACATGATGACTGCGCGCTCTTCGACATTGGTAAACAGCGCAATCTTGCGGCGGTTGTCTTGCGAGATATGGTGGTCAGAGCGGCAGATCAAGATATCTGGCTGCAGACCGATAGAACGTAACTCTTTTACCGAATGCTGGGTAGGTTTGGTTTTGGTTTCACCTGCACTAGCGATATAAGGCACCAGCGTTAGATGCATGAGCATAGCGCGATTGCGTCCAAGCTCTACTTGCATTTGGCGTACCGCTTCCATAAAAGGAAGTGACTCGATATCACCGACCGTACCGCCAATCTCGATAATGGCGATATCATAGCCTTCGCCACTGGCAAGAATTTTACTTTTGATTTCATCAGTGATATGCGGAATCACCTGTACCGTACCACCCAAATATTCACCGCGGCGCTCTTTATTCAAAACGTTTTGATAGATACGACCACTGGTAAAGTTATTGCTCTTACTCATCTTAGAGTGGCGTAAGAAGCGCTCATAATAGCCCAAATCCAAATCGGTCTCAGCGCCATCTTCGGTGACGAACACTTCGCCATGCTGGAACGGACTCATCGTACCTGGATCGACGTTGATATACGGATCCATTTTGGTCATCGTCACGCTCACGCCACGTGCTTCAAGGACTGCGGCAAGAGAGGCTGCGGTAATACCTTTTCCTAGTGAGGACACTACCCCACCGGTCACAAATATAAACTTGGTCATAGTACTCTGTCGGTAATTGGTAAAGAAGGATTTTACTAAAAATACGCTACAAAATATAGGGCAAAAGCGCAAACTCTTTAAAACACTCAGTTTTTAACGCTTAATTGTCATAAGTGCGTAATCATCGTAAATACGTAGCTATTATAACCCACTGCGGCTTTAAAAAGGTCACAACAAAAAAACTCACCCCGAAGGATGAGTTTTTTATAATACGTTTTCTAATGTTTAGATTAGAATTTGTATTCAATACCCGTACCTACAATCAAGTCATCTTTGTTATTGTCACGGCTGATTTGCCCTGCATAAATATGACCCGTGGTCGCTTTATTGAATGCATATTCTCCACCAACTGCGATTTCATTTACATCAGCATCTTTTACGCCTTTTTCGTCAGTGGTATTAACATACTGTGCTTTAACTGCCCAAGGTGTTGCACCAACTTTATATTTACCACTAATTAGCCAAGATTTTTCATCTTCACTGGCTTTGTTAACGCGGTTGTTGTTAACGATGCTATAATTATCGTAGTATTGGCTTTGTTGGTATAGAGCACCTAAAGTTAAGCCCGAAACCATATTCATTTTGCCCATATCTAAACCAGCAACCAAACGCCACGTATTATCAATCACGCCAGTATTTACATTGTTAGCACCCATGTCTTTGTCATAAGCACCGGCTAGATAAACACCATTTTTGTCATAGGCTAATAAAGCAGAATAACCGTTATCTTTTACTTTTCTATCACGATAGACTGCAGGCTTCGTACCAGATGCTGCGGAAACGAGAATATCACCGTCGGCATCAGTTTCTGATAATGCGGTAGCTGCCATAAAACTCACTGGCATACCGACAATAACAGGTGATTGATAGGCCACCATATTGTTAGCACGGTATTCACCTGAAACACCCGCATTTTTAATATCAAATAAGCTATCATTAAACACGTCAACTTTGTTTTGTGCAAGTTTCAATGGGGTATCATGGCGTCCCGCTAGTACAGTACCTAAAGTGTTGTGGGCTAAGCCTACATAAGTATTACGTGATCTAAACTGTTGGCTATCGTCATCAACATCAATACCATATTCCAATTGATAGACTAATTTAGTGGTATCAGTTAAATCGTCGTCACCTTTAAAACCGATACGTGATTGATTAGAGTTAAGTTTAAATGTATCTTCATCTGTCTTGTTAGCTGCATCGTAGTCTGTACTAACATAATCTAAGGTTAAAAATGCTTTACCATATACAGTTGGAGCAGCATGGGCAGCAGAAACTGAAAGTGCAGCGACGGCTGTGGCTAAAAGTAATTTTTTCAAAGGATATCTCCACTTTACGATTTGAGTGATAAATTGGCTAAGATTGGCCGATATATATAATGGCAGGGTGACTACCCTATAGAACATTTATATATATGAGCTAGAAGCATTACTTAGACACAACTTTACCAACCAAATATTACAGTAAGGTGAAAAAACCAAAATTTACACAAATGTTATTATTAATTTTACGGATTCTGTTATTTAAGACACGCTGTTGTTCAAGACACAGTATTGATTACAAAACAAAAAAACCCACCCCGAAGGATGAGTTTTTTATTTAGATTCTAATGGTTAGATTAGAATAAGTATTCTAGACCGCCACCGATAGCGAGTACATCAATATCACCACGTAAGTCGATTTTATTAACATTGCCGTCTTCGTCTCTCGAACCAAAACGACCATTGTTTAATTCCGCTGAATTTAGACCAGCATAGGCATGAGCGATCATATTATTTTTAAACGCATATTTGCCACCTACAACGACTTGATTTGAGTCATTATTCTCAAGACCACTGATATTGTCGGTTTTGTCATACTGAATATAAACAGAGGCTGGACGGGCAAAATTCGAAAGACCCATTTCAGCACTCACCACTAAACCGTCCTCTGTTGCAGTAGTAGTACCGGCATAGTCAGCTTCTTGATATAGAACGCCTAACTTTACAGGAGCTGCGATATATTTACCTAAATCGACGCTAGCACTGCCACGGATAATATCACCACTAACACTCATGTCTTGCTCATAAGCAATACCAGCGGTAATGCCTGTACCTGGATCAAACATCAATGAGGCACCATAGCCTGCGTCACGATCACTCTCAGATATAAAGTCTTCATCAGCACCATACATCAGCGCAAGCGCTAATGGTAGGTCATTGTATTTAGGCGCTTTCCAAACGATTGAATTATTGATACGGTTACCAACGGTCGGGGTCAAAATATTAGCAAAGCTGTCGTTGTTGTTCAGAGTACTAGAGCCAAGATTATCCCAATAACCTTCATTAACTGATACGTTATTGATATAGTCAATGACTGTGTAGTTACGACCAAAGCGGAATTCACCGAAGTCTTTATTTTTTAAACCTAAATAAGTATCACGACTTTTGAAGCCAATGTTATCGCTACCACTATCATCAACTTGAACGCCGTACTCTAATTGGTAAATTACGTCAGTGTTGGCCGTTATCGCTTCAGAGCCTCTGAAGCCTAAACGTGAAAGCTTAGAATTAACTTGTAATGAACCGTTGTCTTCATTAATTCTGTTATTATTATCCATATTCTGACCATCAATTTCAGCATTAACGTAATCAGTAGTAACGAATACTTTACCATAAACGGTAGGTGCTGCCTGTGCTGCAGATACAGATAGAGCAGCAACGGCTGTAGCTAAAAGTAGTTTTTTCATGGGGGTATCTCCACTTTACAATTTTAGTAATGAGCGAGCTATTATTAGCCGGTGCCCAAAATGGTATCGTCACAAATCCTCAAAGATATAATGTGTAACTGGCTACCGAGATTAGTCAGAAACAAGTGTGGCGAATTTCTATTACAGTAAGGTAAAAAACCATGACACACATGACTGGGATTAAACAACGCAACTGCCATGTAACGTTTGGTCTTTATTGCTCCGTGCGTAACATCCGTTACCAAACTCATACTTCGAGTACAAGCATAACAACTTTGACATAATTTGCAACATATTTTTTTGCCTTTTCGATACATCTATTATCAAATAACAGATACTTTATTTTACTTGAACGATTGTTAAAAAACTTCCACTTACTCAATTAGATACAAATAATATTGGTTAATATGATTACTAATATTCTTAAATTTTTATAATAAACATCGAAAAATAGTCCAAAATAAAGCGCTATTTACTAAAAAATAAATAGCGCTAATTAAGAAGTTAATAATCCATTTGAGCAAATTTATCAGTTACAAATAAGCAAGACTGACTGGCATACTTGCTCATCAAGTATGCTCAAATACCTGTCATATTTAGTCTATTGTTCTAAGCGTTGGCTTTAAGATCCAAACGTGCTTGATGCAACAATGGTTCAGTATAACCACTAGGCTGCGCGCGTCCTTTGAATACTAGATCACAGGCGGCTTTGAATGCATAAGAGCTATCAAAGTTATCTGCCATTGATTGATAGTCATCATCGCCTGCATTTTGCTCATCAACGACCTTGGCCATGCGTTTCATCGTATCCATCACTTGCTGCTCACTAACCACGCCATGATGCAACCAGTTGGCAATATGTTGGCTTGAGATACGCAAAGTAGCACGATCTTCCATGAGACCTACATCGTTGATATCAGGCACCTTGGAGCAACCAACGCCTTGATTTACCCAGCGTACGACATAACCCAAGATACCTTGAGCATTGTTTTCAAGCTCTTGCTGCTTTTCTTCGTCAGTCCAGTCGGTATTTTTTGCTAATGGGATGGTCAAGATGTCGTCCAAGCTAGCGCGCTCGCGTGATTTTAGCGTGTCTTGTACATCAGCTACGCTGACTTGATGATAGTGTATGCTATGCAAGGTAGCGCCCGTTGGTGATGGTACCCATGCAGTGCTAGCACCAGACTTAGGATGAGCAGCCTTAGTATCCATCATCTCTTTCATTTCATCAGGCTTAGCCCACATACCCTTACCAATTTGCGCACGGCCTTGTAGGCCTGTCTCTAGACCGATATCGACGTTCCACTGCTCGTAAGCAGGCTGCCATGCTTGCGATTTCATCTCGCCTTTTGGTACAAATGGACCTGCATTCATGCTGGTATGCATCTCATCACCAGTACGGTCTAAGAAACCTGTGTTAATAAAGATAACGCGCTCTTTGGCTTGGCGGATTGCTTCCTTTAAGTTGACCGTCATACGGCGCTCTTCATCCATGATACCGATTTTGAGCGTATTGCGCTCTAGACCTAGCAAGTCCTCTGACGCATTAAATAAGTCATTGGCCATTTTAACTTCTTCAGGGCCATGCATTTTTGGCTTCACAATATACATTGAGCCTTGACGTGAGTTTGATAGCTCGTTTTTGCCTTTGATATCATTAAGTGATAATAGTGGCGTGATTAAGCCATCCATTAAGCCTTCAAATATCTGCTCTTGACCATCGCCTAGATCGACTAAGATGGCAGGGTTCTGCATTAAGTGACCGACGTTACGAATTAATAGTAGCGAGCGACCTGGTAGGATAAGTGCGCCGCCATCTGGCGTGGTGTATTCGCGGTCTGGGTTTTGTTTACGCGTACGAGTTTTGCCGCCTTTTTCAAAGGTTTCTTGTAGGTCGCTATTCATTAAGCCAAGCCAATTACGATAGACTTCGACTTTTTCTTCTGCATCTACAGCAGCGACTGAGTCTTCACAATCCTGAATGGCTGTCATAGCCGACTCAAGCAGTACGTCCTTGATGTTTGCTGGATCGTCTTTACCCACTGGATGATTACTATCGATTTGAATCTCAGCATGCAAGCCGTTGTTCTTTAACAGCACACCTGTAGGAGCTTCAGCGTCACCAACAAAACCTGCAAACTGAGCGGCATCTTTTAATTCAGTACTGCTATCGCCTTGTACGACTTCTAGCTTGCCATCGATTACTTTAAAACCAGTCACATCATTGTAAGAGCCTGATGCTAGTGTGAAATGCTCATCTAAAAATGCTTTAGCGTAAGCCACAACAGCAGCACCGCGAGTAGGATTATAGCTACCACCCGCTTCTTGACCATTGTCACTGCTGATAACATCGGTGCCATACAAAGCATCGTATAAGCTACCCCAACGTGCGTTGGTCGCATTAAGCGCATAACGAGCATTACGAACTGGTACGACTAGCTGCGGCCCTGCGATGTGCGCGATTTCGTCATCGACGTTTTTGGTATCAACCGTGAATGCTTCGCCTTCAGGTAGCAAATAACCAATTTCTTGTAAAAATGTCTTATAAGCTGGATAGTCGATTTCGCCATCTTTTGCAGGATTATCTAGATGCCATTGGTCAATTTGCGCTTGAATCTTGTCACGAGTCGCAAGCAACGCTTTATTGCGCGGGGTAAACTCTTTAATAACCTTTTCAAAACCTGACCAATAATCATCTGAATCCACACCGACTTTCGGTAGTACTTCGTTTTCAATAAAGTCATATAACTGCTGATCGATGGCAAGACTGCCTTTTTGAATACGATTGGTGTTAGAAGACTGGCTCATATTGTTATCCTTATCTGTTCGTGAGGGGTACTAATACTGAGTTGTGACAGTAACTGTTTAAGATTTTTTAATCTTGTGAGGTTTTAAACGTTCATATCTCATTCATTGTGGAATCTTTGATTCTCTAATTTTTTTACGAAGATATATCTACAAATTTGATGTTCTAGTAAAAGGCAATCTATTGATATCAGGTTTACTCTTTACTAATAGTGAATCATAAAAGTAAGACGAAATGCTTAAATAGCAAAATCTCATCCTACTATCAAATAATAAAATTAACAAGGAAACACCATTCACTAAGTAAATACTTAGGCTGTTTAATAATGATAGTCTATAAGTGGCCTACTCTAGAGGCTATAATCATCATCTGGGAAATAGATGCAGCAATGTTAATATAAACAGTAAGTAATCATTGATACCTTTAATTATGCTTAACCGTTATCTATTAATAAACACCTATTGATGACTGTCAGTTATTTAGCATCGTATCTAGGTCAGACTAACGATATAATTACTGGTATTACCATTCATAAATAAAGTTTTCTTAGACTATGACTATCAATCAACAAGACCTCACGACATTACCATCAACAGTAAATGCTATAGATAACGAGAGTATCGAAAAAAAATCTGTCGAAGAAAATATCTCTCAAACTGTAAATAGTAGTGCTGAATCAGATCTAATCGAAGAAAAACTGCCTGAAGAAGACAGTGTCGATATTACGCATCTGCGCACTCCTATAAAGGTAGACTTATCTCCTGTTTATAATTTTTTAGGGGCTCGAACCACGCAATCTTGGGTAAATGCTGCGATTGAAAACCTACCTATGATCATTCAAGACCATGCTAACTGTGAAAAAAAGGCCGCTGGCACTGCCATGAATTTGATATTTCGTTATGAGTTCTCGTATGACTTGCAGCGTAAACTCGCACAGCTGATACGAGAAGAGATGCTGCACTACGAGCAAGTACTGGGTATCATGAATGAGCGCGGTCAAGAGTGGAAATATCTAAGTGCTGGACGCTATGCTAAGGGTATGTTGAAGCACAAGCGCACTTACGAGCCAGCAGCGATGGTTGATGTATTAATAATTGGCGCATTTATTGAGGCGCGCTCTTGTGAGCGTTTTGCAGCGTTAGCCGAGGTCATCAATGATGAACGTTTAGCAAAATATTATCGTTATCTGCTCAAGTCAGAGAGCCGTCATTTCGAAGATTATCTTGCACTCGCTCAATCATTGTCAGATGAGAATATCGATGAGCGTGTCGCTTTCTTTAAGGAAGTAGAGGCTGAATTAATAAGTAGCCCAGATGCTGAGCTACGTTTCCATAGTGGTACACCTGCTTAAAGCCCATGCCTTACTTAAACATGTCTATCTATACAATGTCGAAAGTAAAAATATAGTAAGCAAAAAAGGCACTGTGTTTGATACGAGTTATATACTCTTACCAAACACAGTGCCTTTTTATCTATATACAAATGCCTATTTATGTACAAATACTAATAGCTACCGATATAGTGAATTCTTACTTTTTATCTTCCATCAATGGACTGTCATACTGTTTGTTACTCTTGGCGACATTATGCGGATCATGATCTTCCGTAGCCTTTTCTGCTGCGGCTGGATTTGCTTTTTGTAATGCATCATCAGGGACAATACCATTATTGTCATCTGCATCTTTTAAGTTATGATCGCTATTGACGCTTTCATTATGTGAGTTATTCATTGTTACTCCCTACTATGATAATTACTCGTCTAACCCAAGAAACACTATATATCTTTTGAGATTTAAACCCATTTAGTCTTTCTCATCAGGATTTAAGATACGGGTTTGTGCGTTATCAATATTGGCATAACGATTTAAATCATTAATACCCTCACTCTTGGGTGCTGCACTACCGACAGTATCTTCATTGATATTGTCATCAAACGCGGTACTTCCCTCTTGATCACGGCGATCTGGTTGACGCGCTGGATTGTCATTATCATTTACATGTTCTGAGTCGACAACAGACTCATCAAAAGTATCAGTTCCTTTGTTCTCAGTAGTATTTCTTTCAATTGCACTATGATCATCAGATCCTAGTACCTTTGTCTTGTCTATTGCTGAGTCTTTGGCTTGCATTATCATATCCTCTTTTTATATTTATAATTTTGTCGATTTGGTTAGCCCGCTGTTAGCTATACTCCTTTACTCATTACCTTTTTGGCTCAAGTCGTAGGCACTTAATTCTGCTGCATTCTTGCCACCTGCTGGAAGATTTTCTTCTTTACGTGGATCAGCATAAACTTCGTCAGTCTCTTGCGAGTCTTGCTCAGGGCCATCAATTTCAGGCTTGTGCTTGCGCCCTGCGTAGCTATCTTTAGGGTTTTCTAACTCATTAGCAGCAGGGTCATCCACGATTACTTTTTCTTCTGTTTCCGTTGCTACTGGTGTTACTGGTTCTTGCATAGTCATGGCGTATCCCTCGCTTTATTATTAATTATTAGGACGATGTTCGATGTTATAGATTACTTATCAGTACGTAGATCATCATCAATAAAAGGCGTTTGCTCTTCTTCACTTAATGATTCAGGGGCGTCGACTTTTTTATTCTCTGCTAAGTTTTTCTCAACTTCCTGACCATTTACCTGTTCTGCAGCTTGTTTTATATCTGAATTGTCATCATTAGTAGTACTCATGGTTTATTTCCTATTATCATGATTTGATTACATGGTTTTAAAACATTAAATCGATATACGTTTTGAACTTGTCCCAACGCCCAAATGAGTAACCAATACTTATCAAGTAGCGTCAGAATTGATATTAATTATAGGTATGACCTTGGGTAATGCACCAGTGTACTGCCGTATCAATATGTGAATAATTGTGAGGTTGCAAGTCAGTTTGTAACTTTTGCAATTGGTGAGCAAAAAAAACCAAGCACCAGTATTTACCAGTGCTTGGTCAGATAGATAATTGAACAGCTGATTATCGCCTAAAGGTGCTTTTACGAATTAGCTAGACTCTTCGACATGATTAATCTTTTTTAGTAAATGCTCTTGTGCGACATGTGGCTCCTCACCTGCTGCTGGCTGTAGCTGCTGCCAAACGCCAGTGCCATCAAGTGTCCACGCTTGCGTATTATCCCGTAAGTAGTTAATCAAGCCATCTTGATAAATCTGTTTAAACAGCTTTTTGTTCTCAATCGGGAACGCCACTTCTACGCGATGGAACAGGTTACGATCCATCCAGTCTGCACTACCGCAGTATAAACGCTCATCGCCATTATTATAGAAATAATAAACGCGCGTATGCTCTAAAAACCGTCCGATAACAGAGCGCACAGTGATGTTTTCAGACAGCCCTTTTACTTGTGGACGTAGACAACACATAGACCGCAGAATTAATTCAATCTTAACGCCTGCCTGCGAGGCATCATATAACTTATCAATGAGGCGGCGCTCAGTGAGCGCATTGGCCTTAATAACGATATGAGCACGTGTGCCCGCTTTGGCATGAGCGATTTCATCATCGATAAAGCTCATCAATTTCTCATGCAAAGTAAACGGTGCATGTAGCAGTTTTTTGAGGTTGGCAGGCTTACCCATGCCGGTTAACTCTTGGAATATTTTATGAACGTCTTCTGAGATATCAGGATCAGCGCTAAACAGACCATAATCTGTGTAGACTTTCGCATTGGCCGCGTGATAGTTACCCGTACCCAAATGGACATAACGGCGGATTCGGTCGTCCTCGCGGCGTACGATTAGCATGAGCTTTGCATGAGTTTTATAACCGACGATACCGTAGACCACGACCGCGCCTGCTTCTTGTAGATAGTTAGCAACTGCAATATTAGACGCTTCATCAAAACGCGCACGCAGCTCAATAACAGCCGTGACTTCTTTACCATTACGAGCGGCAGCTGCAAGTGCCTTGACGATTTCTGAATTGGTGCCTGAACGATATAGCGTTTGTTTAATCGCCAATACTTTGGGATCGCTGGCCGCTTGCCAAAGTAAATTGATAATCGGAGAAAAGGCATGAAAAGGATGATGAACCAACACATCACTTTTACGCATGGCGGCGAACATACTGGTCGATTTATCTGACTTATCCATTTCTCGGCGAAATGCCTTTGGCACGACATGAGTAAATGGCTGATAGCGTAGTGCAGGAATATTAAAGTCAAACAGCAAACGCGTTAGGTTGACGGGGCCATTGACACGGTATAGCTGATTGTCATGCAACTCAAACTCATTGAGCAAATACTCACTGATGTGCGTTGGGCAATCGGTTGTTACTTCAAGACGCACCTTATCACCGAAGCGGCGGTTTTCGAGCTCTCCTTCTAGTGCTTTGGCAATATCTTCGACATCATCGGCCAAATCTAAATCAGCATTACGTGTCAGCCTAAATTGGTGACAGCCTGTCACACTCATGCCAGGGAATAGCTCACCGATATGCTCATGAATGATAGCGGATAGCATCACATGATGCTCTTTGCCACCCGTCAGCTCATCTGGCAAGCGAATTACGCGTGGAAGACTACGCGGCGCAGGCACAATCGCTAAGTTGATATCGCGTCCAAAGGCGTCTTTTCCTTCCAATGTGGCGATAAAGTTTAAGCTTTTATTTACAAGACGCGGGAACGGATGCGCAGGATCAATACTAATCGGTGTCAATACAGGTACGACTTGCTCCGTAAAATAGCGCTTCATCCATGCAGACTGCTCAGCGTTTAGCTCATCACGTTTGAGATAGCGAATATCCTCAAGCGCAAGCGCTGGCAAGATGTCCTCATTGAGAATACGGTACTGCTCACTGATTGCGGCATGAGTGATAATAGATATCTCGTTTAGCACTTCGCTAGGACGCATGCCATGAGCACTGGTCGATACATCACCGATGTTAAGCTTTTGCATGATGCCAGCGACACGAATCTCAAAAAACTCATCGAGATTGGATGAAAAAATAATCAAGAAAAATAAGCGTTCAAGCAGTGGGTGACGCGAACTAGATGCCTGCGCCAATACTCGCAGATGAAACTGTAATAAAGACAAATCACGATTGATATAACTGCTCGGTGAATAGCTGCCATCTTCTGAGCGTTGCCATTCGATTTCTGCTAAATTATTTGGGCTATTATCTATATTGATGTCTTTATTAACATTGTCATTAGCGCCGTCTTCAACATTATTAACGTCAATCATATCGTTAACATCACTACTGCACTGATTACTAGTCATCTCTACCACGTCACTACTCCTTTTGCGTTATCGATACGCCATCATCTTTTATCGTTCTGTCTTTTCTAGGGCATGTCCTAGTTTTATTCGAAATAGCCGAGCCTACAACATTCGATCATATAACCTAACCTAGCCCTAATGATTTATATTTACGAAGCTGCTTGCGGTAATACAGCATTTTTCATGCGTTTTTTGATAATACGTTGCTTGTTACGCAAACGCTTATCACCTTGATTGTCTTCGTAGTACTTTGGATTGGTAAGCATCGCAATCAGAAGTGCTGACTCATCTCGGTTTAGATTGGCCGCAGACTTATCGAAATAATGATGCGCTGCCGCGTCGATACCATAGATACCATTGCCAAACTCCGCCACATTTAGGTAAGCAGTCATAATGCGCTGCTTGTCCCACAAGGTCTCAATCATCACAGTGATGACAGCCTCTTCCGCTTTACGCACATAAGAGCGATGCGAGGTGAGGAACAAGTTCTTTGCCAATTGCTGAGTAATCGTTGAGCCGCCAGCAGACATTTTGCCTGTCTCTTCATTTTTCTTTTGCGCCGCTTTGATACCTTTAAAGTCAAAACCGCTGTGCTGACTAAACGTCGAGTCTTCACTCACAATCGCTGCTTGCTTGGCAGATTTGGCAATCGCATCATATTCAGCCCATGTCTGAGTGACCGTACCGCCCGTTAGTCGATGCGTCAACATAAACATACTGTTGTTAATTGGCTGCGTTTTCCAAATTAATAATAGCCCGACGACCAATATATGGAATGCGACAACCAATAGCATAATTGCCAATAACAGACGTTTGATAAATGTGCCAAAACTTGCCATGCGCGATATCCGAGTGGTTAAAAAAGTAATAAGATAAGATAGATACTCTATTAATGACTATGAGACATCAACTAAGAATCAATGATTGTAAACGGGCCATTTATAGCCAATCATTAACTGCTGAGCATTCGTCATTAATAATGATCAATAGCAGGTCATCTTACCTAATCTCACAATCGCTGTCATTATTTACCCCACTTCTTTATGATGTAATAATAAACCAACTATTTTTTACTTTTTATCAAAATAGCCTAATAGTCAGCATTTTTTGGCATACTTTAAGCTCAGAGATCTCACCATGCATAATAATAGTATAGAAGTATTACGAGCGCGTGTTATCGCCGCAAGTCCACACCTTAGTGTCACTGAAGATAATCCTCAATGGTGGCTACTAGGGACCTCTGGTTGTCATTTGTGTGATATCGCTGAGCAAATACTTGCACAGTTTCAGTCGGTACAGCCAATCACTTACCAAAATGTCGATATTGCAGAATTTGATGAGGCGCTTATGATGGATTTTGCCACGTCTATCCCTGTGATTTTGACTCCATCAAAACGATTAGACTATCCATTTTCAGTCATGGATTTACAGCAACTGTTAGCTCACAACTAACGGCACTTTGTTTTGATGTTATAGAGCTTTTAAATTTCTTATATTAGAATATCTACCGCTAATTTTAGCTAGTATGGTATTTCAATATTTGCTAGACTACTTTTATATTTTGTTTGGTAAATTGATTATACTAATGCTAATGATTTACTGATCAATAATCTCAACTCTCTAATCTTGCACTCTGTTAAATCATATACATACAATTCTCAGCGAAAGCACCTAAGAGCAACTATTAGGGCGTGTTTAACACGCCTTAATAAATATAGTTAGCTGAATGTAAAACTGTTATAGATTTAAACGCGCTACTGGTATAAATTTTACTTGCGTGCTGCGTTCCCAGAGGCTGCGCAAAATTCATCCCAGTAGCGCTATGACATTTTTAGAGTGTATCGACTATAGTAATAACTTAGTATGACTTTAAAACCAGTAAAAAATAAGCTGGTATACACAACAATAAGGACTGTTAATAACAATAAGGACTGTTAATTATGTACACTTTCTTAGCCTTAGCGCCAATTCTCGTTGTATTCATACTACTCATAGTTATGCGCCTGCCAGCTAAGATAGCTATGAGTATTGCCTATTTGGTGACAGCTCTGCTAGCCTTTTTCATTTGGCACGCTAGTGGTGCTCAGGTAGCGGCTGCTACTGTTAATGGGATTATTGTGGCACTTACTATTTTATTCATTGTATTCGCAGCTATTTTACTGCTGAATACGCTGAAAGAAAGCGGCGCTCTTGTCGCCATACGTAAGGGCTTTATGGATATTTCACCTGATAGGCGCGTCCAAGCGATCATTGTGGCATGGTTGTTCTGCTCTTTAGTAGAAGGTTCATCAGGATTCGGAACACCATCTGCAGTGGGTGCTCCGCTGTTGTTGGCTTTAGGCTTTCCAGCGATGGCATCGGTCATGGTTATTCTTATCATTCAATCTACACCCGTATCATTCGGTGCAGTTGGTACGCCTCTACTACTTGGCGTTTGGTCTGGTATTACTGATAAACAAGATTTAGCACAGTCCATTGCCCCTACTACTGCCGAAAATTATTTATTACAGATTACAGCTAACGTAGGCCTTGTACATGCGCTTATTGGGTTTTTGATACCTTTAATTTTAAGTGCTTTTTTGACAAGGTTCTTTGGTGAAAAACGCTCCTTCATAGAAGGGCTTAAAGTATGGCCATTTGCCATTTTTGCAGGTCTTTGCTTTACTATTCCTTATTTTTTGGTTGCTAAATTTCTAGGGCCTGAGTTCCCTTCACTCATTGGCGGTTTCATTGGGTTGTTAATTGTACTTCCCGCTGCTAAGCGTGGTTTTTTGATGCCTAAAGATACTTTTGATTTTGCCCCTCGCGCAAAATGGGACAAAGACTGGCTGGGTACTTTAGACGAGGTAAAATATGATGATTCAGCAACCCCAAAGTTCTCTTTAATTCGTGCATTTTCGCCCTATTTCATTGTGATTGCCTTATTGGTCATAACTCGAGTGATTGCACCACTCAAAGCTTTTCTGGTAGGGGATTTAACAACCATTAGCCTTACTAATCTTTTTGGTACAACAATCTCTAGTAAGATACAGCTCGCCTATTCTCCTGGTAGCATTCTAATTATTACTTCTTTATTATGTATTTTACTGTTCAAAATGAATAGCCAAGCGGTAAAGCGCAGTTGGAGTAACTCGGCAAAGACCATGGTTGCTGCCGCACCAGCTTTGCTATTCTCGGTGCCTATGGTACAAGTATTCATTAATTCAGGCTCAGCCGCTGAAGTCGCTACTGCGCTACCGGCTATGCCAATATTACTGGCTGAAAGTGCTGCCGATGCTTTTCAAAATGCGTGGCCGCTAGTGTCTCCATGGATTGGGGCAATGGGTGCTTTCATCGCCGGTTCAAATACTATTAGCAATATGATGTTTTCATATTTTCAATGGTCAACAGCCAATCAGATCGGACTCAATAGCGACCTTGCAGCACAAGTAATAGCCTTGCAAGCTGTGGGTGGTGCGGCTGGTAACATGATTTCGGTGCATAATGTGGTAGCTGCTTGCGCAGTAGTCGGCTTGGTGGATAAAGAAGGCTATGTGATTCGCAAAACACTGCTAGCGATGATTTATTATGTCGTGCAAGCAGGTTTGATCGGTATGGCTATCATCTTCGGTCAAATATGGTGGTGGGCTTTAGCCGTTCTCTGGCCCATAACATTCTTTGGACTGATGTCTTTTTGTGGCAAATTTTCCCGTAGAAAACTGAATGGACGATAATCAGGCAAGCTGACGCTATTAAACTAGATCTAGTAGCGTTAGGTTAAGGTTGCCTTCTAGTTAAAACATAACAGCAATAAGAGATAAACCTATGAAAGACTTAACTAAAATCACCGAAATCGAAGATCTGCGCCGCGTTGCTGAGCGTAAAGTGCCGCGTATGTTCTATGACTATGTCGATTCAGGCTCGTGGACTGAGACCACCTATCGTAATAACGAGACTGACTTTGACCGTATCAAGCTGCGCCAGCGAGTATTGGTCGATATGGATAACCGCAGTCTGGCAACGAGTATGATCGGTGAGCCAGTCAAGATGCCTGTAGCCATCGCCCCAACGGGGTTTACCGGCATGATGTGGGCAGATGGTGAGATACATGCCGCACGCGCCGCTGAAAAATTCGGCGTGCCCTTTTCACTATCGACCATGAGCATTTGCTCTATCGAAGATGTCGCCACTCATACTAGTAAGCCGTTTTGGTTTCAGCTGTACGTGATGCGCGATCAAGACTTTATGGCCAATCTGATTCGCCGTGCCAAAGAGGCCAATTGCTCAGCACTTATCTTGACCGCCGACTTACAAGTGCTTGGACAACGTCACAAAGATATCAAAAATGGTCTATCCGCACCGCCTAAGCCAACACTAAGCAATATGATCAACCTCATGACCAAGCCGCAATGGTGTATGAATATGCTGGGCACCAAACGTCGCACGTTTGGTAATATCGTCGGTCATGCACAAAATGTTGAGGATCTGTCATCACTCTCTGCTTGGACGGCAGAGCAATTCGATCCGCGTCTGAGCTGGGACGATGTGGCGCGTATCAAAGACATGTGGGGCGGTAAACTTATCATCAAAGGTATCATGGAGCCTGAAGATGCTATTATGGCGGCTCGCAGTGGCGCGGATGCCCTAGTCGTCTCAAACCATGGCGGTCGTCAATTGGATGGCGCGTTATCTTCTATCTCTGCCCTCTCTGACATCGTACAGGCAGTACAAGCCGAAAACAGCGATATCGAGGTATGGCTAGACAGTGGCGTTCGCTCTGGTCAAGATGTACTAAAGGCTATCGCATTAGGCGCAAAAGGCACGATGATCGGTCGCGCTTTTCTCTACGGATTGGGAGCGTATGGTGAAGACGGGGTGCGCCGCGCGCTTGAGATTATCTATAAAGAGTGTGATATATCTATGGCATTCTGTGGTCATACCGATATCAATACTGTCACGGATAATATCTTGGTAAAAGGCACGTATGAAAACCTCAAAGTGGGTCGTTTTTAGAGCGGCTGATTGTAGAACAATCAACGTTTAAAACTGGCTATACATAACATAATTTGCTCATACCCTTTATACTGTCTCTATAACATTTTGATGACAGTTAGCCTTTATGACCATTCAACAATTATTAAAAACAGCGCCCGTCACTACCCTGCTATTAGCCTGCTTTATTGGGCTATTTGTCATGCAGATAGTCACTGGCGTCGATGCCAATAACCCGTCAACTGAAGCGTTAGTTAAATGGGGTGCCAACACCTTACCCTTAACGATGATGGATGACCCATGGCGCTTGGCCAGTAGTGCGTTTTTGCACATTGGTCTCATGCATCTACTATTTAATGGCTTTGCCATGTATTTTTTTGGGCAGATTGCCGAGCCGATGTTTGGCTCAGCCAAGTTTTTGGCATTATTTTTACTAGCAGCAGTTGGCGGTAACTTGCTCAATAGCTATATGACGTGGCAAAGTATTTTGGATGGTACGGGACAGCCCGGCCTATCAGCGGGAGCTTCTGGTGGTATCATGGGTATCGGTGCGGCGTTACTGATCGCTGCCCTGTTTAAAATATCGGTCAATGGCATGGTGCTTAACCTCAAAAGCCTGATATTTATTATGGGCATCAACCTCGTCTATGGGTTTGCCGTACCGGGTATCGATAATGCTGGTCATATCGGCGGCGCGATCACAGGGCTTGTTATTGCCTTAGCTTTTGCGATTGGTTACCGTCAGCGTCTCGCGGTCGCTATGCAAAATGTCGCATCTGAGCAAGCGCAGCGTCTCCAGCCTTATCAAACCAACTATTCATACAGCGCTCACGACACCCCATCATATAACAGTCATTATAGTGGACAGTATAAAGACCAACACGATAACCAAAGCCGTTATGATGCTACTCCTCTCGATCAATCACCTCACTTTGCTGCCAATTCAACTGAGCAAGATACTGCGGTTGCAAACAATGAAACGAATACATCAGACATATATGCCGAAAGCATTACTGCTAACAACTCACCGTTAAGTCACGAAGCTGTTCATCATAATAGTATTGAACCCGAAGCACTTAAAAAACCTTCCATTATTTGGCAACTATTACCATGGTTTGCGATGTTACTTATTAGCATTGGTTTTGTCTGGTGGTGGCAAGATATTCACCAGCAATTACTGCAAGTACTAAAAGCCATTGAGTAAATGCTCATACTTATCTATCATTGCTATATAGCTCCCAAAAACAGCATACTGACCAACATTACTGATTCGTTTTATAGCTTGCCCTTTTGAACACGTTTTGCTTAATCGCACCACTCAGTTATTTATACTCACTTACGAGACCCAATTATGTCAAAACTTGCAGCGCAACCTCACTTCTCTACGCGAGCCATGCTGAGCACGTTAACCGCTACGGCATTACTCAGTGTGTCTAGCCTGTCTAGTGCCATCCCTTTTCTTAATAAAAACCTACCGACTGACAAAGACGCCGAATTGAGCGTTGGGGTCAATGTCATGGCGGTCAAATCAGCCTACGATCTTGAAGACAGCACTGAAGTGCGTGTGCTACCGGGCATTTTTTATGATAATAATAGGATCTATGCGCGCGGTGCTCAAGCGGGTGTGTACTTGATCAATGATGGGGTCAATCAGCTCTCTGCTTACGCGCAGCTCGCAGGGAATTCGTTTGATCCTGATGATGCTAATGGTGCCCTGCAAGGTCTCGATGAGCGCAAACTATCTGCAGAAGCAGGTATAAGCTACCAGCGTCGTACGGCTATCGGTGGCATTCGCGCGCAGATAGGTGCTGATGTGTTAGATCGTAGTGGCGGCAACACGGCTCGCCTGACCTATCTTTCTAGAATTACTAAAGGCAAGCTAACGGTCTATCCAAGTATTGGCTTTGAATATCATGATGCTGACTACAACGAATACTACTATGGTGTCAGTGAAAAAGAGTCAGCAGAGACAGGCGTTGATGCGTATAAATCTAACTCAAGCCTGAACCCGTATATCAACATCAGTGCCAACTATGACTTTAATGAGCGTTGGGCAGGATTTGCCAATCAAAGCGTAAGCTATGTACCAAATGAGCAGTACGATAGCCCAATGGTCGACTCACGTACTGAAGCGGCAACGACGCTTGGTTTGCTTTATAAGTTTTAATAAAGCTTAGAAGTTTGATAGTAAAAAGACCTTGCCGCGTGATGTGGTAAGGTCTTTTTTTATGACAACTTTAATTGTAAGGTGTGCCTAGCGCACCGATAATATAGCTATTTCTTGAAACTGGTATGTGGGACGCAGCCTAATCTAGAAAATCCTTTTAAATATGTAGTTAAAGATTACTAACTTTGGATTTAGCATCTTTATCTTCTGCAGATTTCCTCGGACCTTCTGGAGTGAGTTGATACAAAGCGTCTAGTTCTTTTGGTTCTGAAATCCCTTTTTTTACTATGAAATTAAGAAGGTCAAACATTTTAGATGCTACGAAATCAAAATCTTCGTCTTTCATTGTTCCTGGATGTACAGCATTATTACCTGTAATGCGTACAGTGTCAGCTACTTTAACAACCATTGGAGGTAAGATGTTTTTAGCAGCAAGACTACGGATATCGTTATTTATATTACTTCCATCCTCACCGAGATGCTTACATAGTTTCTGCAAGCCTAATCTTAGTAAAGCTGCTGCTCCACGAGGCGACTTTGAGAATATTCTCGCTGCCTCAACGTAATCAGTTTTTACATCTTCAGGCATATCATCTTCAGGTAGAGCTGCTACACCGTTATCTGGAAATAAAAGTTCTGTTTCTTCAGGTTTTTTCCCGAACTGTGTCGTCCTATATTTGGTAACTCTCCATAGACTAGGTTCACTACAATACGAACAAAGCGACTCATAATAGTTACTAGAGCGTGTACCATTAGATAACCTTGACCAAGACATATGGGCATAAGTTCCACATAAAGGACAGTGAAAACCATCTTTATTAAATTCTGGTGCAATAAATTTCATTATTACTAGGGCGTGTCTTCAATTCATCTTACAATGAACGATAGTACACGCCAGATAAAGCATTGACTTAAAATTACGCG
>NZ_JASMRK010000016.1:0-56058 GCF_041431295.1 Psychrobacter sp. Arc9
CTTTATGATTATGTTTGATGATCGTATTAGCAGGCATTTAATCTAAATGGCAGTTACACAGAATCTGGGATGGTCTCGCTCAGTCACTAAAACAACCTTTTTCACTTAGCAGTCGAAAAACCTTATCTATTTCTTCCAAGATTTTATCTGCCATCGTGCCTTCATTTATCATTAACCATGCCTCACTCGAACCTTTCCAGTCCTGCGGATCAAAGTAGTAGTAAGCAGGCCACTGAGCAGAGGAGCTCACTTTTTTATCAGTTAGCATCGTATTCAGTACAGTTTTCATACCTTCTGTATGTAGACAAGCTTTCACGGCTTCTACAGAAGTAAACTTAATACCTAAAATTGGACGATCAAACCCTGCATTATCAAACTCGAAGCAAACCCAACCCATATCATAGCCAGGAATTATGAATCTAATCTGTTCGTATCTTCTACCCTCGCCGATATAACTAAGATCTAATTCGTAATCAGTTTTTTTATATTTTGCTAACAAATCTACTTTTAACTTGGCTATCAGTTCTTTCTTCATTCGATCTACAGTGTTAGACACCTTGATACTGGCATCAATAGTAGCTGCATTCTGTTTAATAATATCTAAAATTGCGTTGTCTTCATTCATATCTTCTATCCCCATAAACTGCTTTTGAATAAACTTAGTTAGCTGTGCAATAAACTCACTGACACTATGATTCTGACACTCTACTTGACATGCTTTAAGCCAACCAATCAGATCGCTAAAACGAAGATGACTGTATTCCTTGTCTTTTTTCCATTTTTCTAAAACTCTAGCATCGACACTCTTCTCATCAGGTGTACCGTTATACTCATTGAGATAAACAATATGACGACTACTATGACCTCTTTCCTTGAGCTCATGATAATAATCAATCAGTTGATTAGACTGATCTGCTGCATAAGGTTTATTTTCGATACAAATACCGTAGCTTTCATCACCCACCTGACATCTTAAGTAAATATCCATACGCCGCTGAGTGTTACTTTTTCCCGTCACTTCTTCAAGAAAAACCTCTGTTTTCTCAAGGTTGTTAAAGAAAATCTGCCAGTTATAGTCTTGATATATAACAGGCAAACAATGCTCAACAAATAACCTTAAAAAGCTTTCCTGCTGAGCATGACTCCCTTTAGGATCAAGCAGAGCTGCCAAAATGCGACTAAGCCCTAACTCATCGGTACTAATATACTCAAAAGTACTAAAATCTGGCGACAGTTGACGACTATAGAGTGCTTGAGCTGTCTCTAACGCATTAATCTTTTGACTCACACCATTTATCAAACTTTGCACGGTACTCATACTCATCTATCCTCTTAAAATTTCACTCGGTTTTATTTACTTATATTGCTGGTCATTGATTTGCTTCAGCATCTTGATAGTGTTTATATCGTAACTGCCTTCGTAGAACTGGTATAAAAGCTGCTCAAAAATACACTTGTTACCAGCGGCAAAGGCAAATAATGTTAGCGAAGATTGTAGCTTCAAGTTATCTGGTGAACCAAAGATATTTAAAGCGCTTTTATCAGGATGGAGCAGTAGTAATTCAGCACACTCTATTAACCGTGCTCCAAGCACCTCATGCTGCAAATATGTTTTTGCTTGCTCCAAACTCTCTATTGCAAAGCGTCGAGACATTTTACTGTGCCCTAACCCTTTCACCTGTGGAAAGATAAACCACATCCAATGCGTACGCTTACGACCTTGGGTCAGCTCTTCAATCACTTGTGAATAGATAGTGTTTTGGGCTTGGATAAAATCGTCGAACAGGGTTTTATTCATAGTGCTACTCCTGTCTATTTATTTTTCATAAAGTACCAATGCACTATGCAATCGATCCAGAATAACGGCTTTCAAATCCACCGGCTCTACGACCACGGCTAGCTGAGACATACTCACTAGCCAATCTTGTAGACGAGTCGTATTAGCAACTGTAGCGCTGACTTGATTCCAGGTGTCATCGATAATGGTAATTTTCTGATCTGTCGATAATGGGCGCTCGTATAAATGCTGACAGGCAAATTTCTGTACTTTTAAAACCAAGTTGATTTCGACATTTTTACCAAACTCTAGCTTGCCTAGCTTCTGTAAGCTATTTAATGTAAAAACGTCACGCCCTACCCAGTCAGGTATTGGCTTATCTATGACTATTGCCTCGGTAATACGATTGACTGCAAAATTACGATGCTCCTTTAGTAACACATCATCATCGATATGATCATCAGCAGAATTAAAACCTGTGAGATAGATCATATTGTCAATAAAGATCAGTCCTTTGGGATATATCACTCTTTGAACTGGTTTTTCGTCCCATTTATTTTGATAGCTTATTCGTAATTGACGATTCTGTAGCAGAGCCTGATGAATACTTTCAAGCACATCACTATCAAGCGTTGGTGCTTGCACGATACTAGGTAAGGTGATGAGATGATCTGGCCATTGCCCTAGCGGACTTTGATGAAACTTATCTTTATCCTGTCGACGTAATTGAGTGAGCTTGTCTGCGATTTCTTGTTTAAAAGATACTGGTAAGTAGTTTGCGGTATATTTATCCAGCATCTCCCAAAAGAACACGGTTTGCTCGTTAATAACATCGATGCTAAAGCTGGGGTCAATATAAAACCGTGCTGTCTTGCCACTGATATTATTGCCCCATGCTGGCACTCGGACTAAGGCGTCACTATAGAAGATATCGTTAAAGATTTGATTTAGGCCAATCAAATCGTTCTCTAAGTTTTTACGCTCATTTGTATAATTATCAGTATTATCACCATAGTTTTGCATAAGCTCTGTCAGTGACATAGCATCTGCTTCACTTCGAGGCAGGCTTTGATATAAAGCAAATAGACGTGCTGACTTTGTATAGCTGGCAATTTGATGTGCTGGCATAGTATCTTCTCTATTAGACTGATGAAGTAATTAACTCGTTATTAAAATACAGGTTCAATCAAAACGAACCAAAATCGCGGTACCATTATCATAAGCATTGCCATCGGAATCATAAACTTGGTTCTTAAGAGAGATGAGCCAAGCTTGTAAATCGGTTTCATCATTGACAAGTTGCCAATGACGACTCGGCACCAAGTCATGAATACCATCCGTACAGACCAAGATACAATCGCCGCTATTAACCTTAATGTTGCAAGAACTACCTTTTGGTGCTTCACTGCTTGTATAACTGTCATCAGCCGTTAATGCAAAGCATTCAGTAATACTATATAAACTCCCTGCCATACCTTCTCGGTTATAGTCAGCGAACTTCGCTTGGCTACCTTGCTCTTGTGCCCTTTGGTCAATAAGCTCATTCAATAGATTATGATCTCGAGTCAGGCACTGCCACTGTGACGTCCCTTTAGGCAGCCAGTACACACGGCTATCACCTACATGCATTATCGTCGCCTTTATGGTTCCATCGCCCTTTAACTCACAGGTAACCATCGCGAGGGTTGCCGCCGCGCCATGACGCTTAGATGAATGCTTGGTTTGATTAATCAGCTGATGAATAACCTCTGAAGTAATACTCTTCTGATTAACCCATAACCGTCTGACTGCTTTTACCACTGCTTTTGAGCAGTGCTGCGAGTGATTAGAGCTTGCCACGCCATCAGACACTGCTAAACTAAATGGTAATGCAACTGGTGTCACTGCCATCACACCTAGATCTTCTTGATACCAATTATCTAGAAAGAAAAAAGCGTCTTGCTGCAGGTTATTACTAGCATTCCCCAGAAAGGTAATTGCACAGGCCTGTGCAATAGAAGGAGTTTCTTTTAAAGGACAATGGTCAAGAGGAGCAGGAGCAGGAGCAGGAGCAGGAGCAGTCATGATGGTAAGCCTATATGTTTGTCATAGAGGCTAGTATAGCGGACAACCTTTAAATTTATTTTCTAGGTTGAAATATAAGATCATTTAGATAGTACATGAGTAACACAGAGTTGCTTTATATAAATAAAAAGGTGATGAACGTTCGCCCATCACCTCTTATGCACTATCTTAGGTCAATAAACCTTAATACTCTCTTACCATATTTTTTTGGGCTTTGTCATATTTAAAGCAAAAAGGTTGATCTACATAGCTGTCAGACATTCTATAAGCGTCTATATCGCCAGAAAAACAAAAGCGATTCGATTTGATACTAAAATCAAAATCAATCGTATCGCCTTTCTTATTAACGATCATTGGCTTACCATTTGAGTCAACTGCAGCTGATAACGAATAACGAAAAGGTACTACTGTCTTCTTAGCAGGGTCAATCACAACCAAACGATAGGGCTTTTTGTTGACGTACCCTGTGTCATTGGTTTCAAAGATATAGATAATCTGATTACCATTGAAGTTAGGCTTACGCTCTTTCATAACAGTTGCATAGCTTTTCAAACGACTGTCTGTGCAAAATTTCTCGTCCTCATAATCAAAATCACATTCAACTACTGTGACACCATATTTTGTTTTAGGTGCTGCGTTAGCCGTAGAGGATAGACCTAAGATAATCATCGATGCTGCTAGTAGCAGGCTTGTCCTTTTAAACATGAAATTTTTCCTATAAATTTAAATAAATTAAGTATTTTCTATGCGGCTCACTTTCATATGTCAGTAAGTATCCATTTTTAAGAATAGATGTGAGAAATTACTGATCGTTTTGCGGATAGCGTTCTTGATCTATCTCATTCCAATCTGTGTAGGTTTTTTGGGAAAGCACTTTTCCTTGGCGGTCTAATGTATAGCGCGTGATACTCTCGTAGCCATTATCATAAGCATTAGCGCTTTTAGTGTTTAGGTTATAGACATCAAGTTTCCCATTTTTATAGCGACCACCATCGACATCTACGGCATCCCCCATTGGCTCCATATAAGCCATGTCATATTTTGGTGAGACAACGACCTTTCCTGTTTTATCGATGATGCCCCACTTACCACTTCTATAGTCTCCAATCTTGACAGCAGACAGTCCTTCTGAAAACTCCATTGCCTCATCCCATTTGGCTGCTATCACTGTTTTGCCAGAGGTGTCTACAAAACCTGTTTTGCTATCTTCATCACCCAATGTAGATGTGTTATATCTGGCCAATCCTTCTGAATAGTCATCTAGCCAGTTAAATTTAAACGGTACGACTGTTTTACCTGTTTTATCAATTGCTCCAAATTTATCATTTTTACTCACCACTGCTAGCCCATCATTAAAATCACCGGCACTCTGATATAAATAAGGTATGGTCATTTTCCCTACCTTATTCATATAGCCGTATTTACCGTCTTTGTATGCGGCTACCATCCCTTCTTGGAAATCTCGGAAATCAATGTAATAGCCACCAGTCATCGGTGCTTGATGCTCAACAGGTATGACTAATTTGCCCGCTTCGTTAATATAGCCTTGCCAGTACAGATAGTCTTCGTAGTCCTCACCGCCGTCATAGCCTTTGACCATTCCCATTTTCATGATTGCGACACGAGCCATACCTTCAGAGAAACCACTACAACTATAATATTTTGCTGGTACGATGACTTTCCCTCTGTCATCTTTGTAGCCACACTGAGGTTGCTCCGTATTCTCCAATTCAAAAGCTTGTAAGCCAGCGGTTGCACTACCTGCGGCTAACGCTGCATATAGACCCAATAACATTGCCACTTTTCTATTGTTTTTTTTCATTTCAATCTCGTTTGTAGGGTATAAACGCTCTCTGTGATCCAAAAATATATCTATGAAATACAGCCTATAGATATCATTAAATTAAATAAACAATAGTAGTCAACTTTATTTTAATTATCAATACATATGTTATCCGATATAGTAATTTTAAATAGTCTCGAAGAATCTAAAGGCACAAAAAAAGACACAACGTTATCGTTGTTTCCTTTCTATGCTTATAAAGCTTTATACGACTTTGGCATTACTCGCAAATCTATAATTTTCTGGTCAGACTTTTGTAGCAAGCCTTCAAAAAATCCTATTTAAAGGATTTTTACTTGCGAAGCTAAAATTACAGTGTAATTTTTTAACGCTTCTCACCCTTAGAAATTAGGGAGCGGTTTAGACGGAGCTGTTGGGGTTTGCTAAATTAGTTAACCACTACGTTGGTTGCTATTAGTATTACCCTACCAAGCTCACTAATATCGTTATTGCATACATTCAGCCCTGTTAGCTTATTAAGTTGACCAATGCTTTCAGGTATGTGCTTAAGCTTGTTTTACCAAACATCAATCTGATCCAGATTAATGAACTGAGAAATGCTATCAGAAAAATCTCCAAAATTATTATCACCAATATAAAGAAACGCTAACTTAGTAAGCCGACTAATTGAGCTATGCTGAAAAAACCGTACACCTAAACTTGGTAAACTAAGCGTATTAATCGGAGTTTATCATGACCAAGAAAATAAGAAGCTACAGTGACGAATTTAAAGCCGAGGCCGTCAAGAAGATAGCAGACAATAATGGCAATATCTCAGCGACCGCAAAGCACCTTGGCATCGCCATGCAGACCTTATCTAATTGGCATAATAAAGCCAATCAAGGCAAGCTTATCGGCACAGAACAATATGATCCTGATCTTATGACGGCTCTTCAGGAAATAAAGCAGCTCAAACGACAGCTTAAAGTAGCCGAAGAGGAACGAGAGATATTAAAAAAGGCGACGGCGTACTTTGCCAATGAGGAACTTTAAGAAACTGGCCCCTGACGTCAAATCCGTACAGTTAAACTTGGGAGATTTTAATTACGCAGCCTGATGATAAAAGTCAAACCACATCTGCCTTGGCGATCTATAGCCTAAACCCTTTTGAATTCTCGTCTGATTTTAGTAGAGCTCGATATATTGTGTGTTATCGCTGATCGCTGTAAACCTTGTTTTATAGTCCTGATGGTATACAAGCTCATTCTTTAATGTACCCCAGAAGCTTTCTATCGGAGCATTGTCGACACAATTGCCTTTACCACTCATTAAACCAGTAAGCTGATGCTGTTTGATGATTTTGTGATAGGCATTATTGCAATACTGGCTGCCTCTGTCAGAGTGCATAATCAATCCTTGGCTGGGTCGTTTATTTTTGATAGTCATGTTAAGTGCACGGCATACTAAATCTGCTGTCATGCGTTTGTTGATAGCGTAACCGACCAGCTCTTTGGTGTATAAATCTTTAACGCCTGCTAAGTATAGCCAACCCTCGCTTGTCCAGATATAAGTAATATCGCTTACCCAAGACTCATTAGGGCGACTGGCATCAAACTGCTGATCCAGCACATTTGGGTAAATCAGCTTGTTGTGATTAGAGTCGGTGGCCACTTTAAAGCGCTTATGACGACGACATTTAATCCCGTGTTCCTCTTTGATGCTTCTTACCATATATAGGCTAATGTTGTGGCCTTGCTCGCTTAGATGAGCATGCAGTCGATCTACGCCATAACGTTCTTTCGTTTCACTGTGAGCCGCTTTAACCAGTAATTCAGACTGGTTGCGATGTATCTGCTGGTCACTGATGTCACGACTGATCCAGTCGTAATAGCTTGAGGGCTTAACCCTTAACACACGGCACATAGTGCTGATGCTAAAGAAGTGCTGGTTATCTTTGATAAAGGCGTACCTGACTAACTGTGCTTGGCAAAGTACGCCGTCGCCTCATTCGAGCATAGCTCTTATCTTGCGTCGGGGCGAAGCAGTGCTTCGCTTTATCCCTCCTCATTTAGGATCTCGCGTTCCTCTTCAGCCACTTTAAGCTGCTGCTTGAGCTGCTTTATTTCTTGAAGAGCACTCATAAGATCAGGATCATATTGTTCTGTGCCGATAAGCTTGCCTTGATTGGCTTTGTTATGCCAATTTGAGAGCGTTTGCATGGCAATGCCAAGGTGCTTTGCGGTCGCTGAGATATTGCCATTATTGTCTGCTATCTTCTTGACGGCCTCGGCTTTAAATTCGTCACTGTAGCTTCTTATTTTCTTGGTCATGATAAACTCCGATTAATACGCTTAGTTTACCAAGTTTAGGTGTACGGTTTTTTCAGCATAGCTCAACAGTCTGGGAGACTGTTTTAGTGACGCAAGGCATAGCGATAGCGAAGTACCAAAAGGTGGTTATGAGGACATCGCTGAGGCTAAAAGTGCCATTATTGATTATATCTGGAACTACTATCAAACCGTGAGACCACATAGTTTTAATGATTATTTGCCACCAGCAGAAAAAGAGAGACGTTACTTTAATCAAAACCTCTTATTAGCTGTCCTAAATTAGTTGACCACTACACTCAGTACCGTCAAGAAATAAATGGCGAAGCACCTAAAGTCGGCAACGCCTTAACAGATGAGCAGCGAGAGCTCCAAGAACTGCGTAAACAGGTTAAACGGCTGACTATGGAGCGAGACATACTAAAAAAGGCTTCTGCTCTGCTGGCCTTGGACAGCCTGAACGGCTATCGTTAATCAGTCAACTTGCAGAGCAAGACAAGCAGGTCAATAAAAGCCTTCTGTGCAAGCTGTTTGGCGTGATGAAGAGTAGTTACTACTATGGACTAAAGCCCAAGCCAATTAGCCTTGAAGCCGTCAAAACTAGAGCCTTAATACGTCAAATATTCAACGATTCAAAGCACTCAGCAGGTGCTCGTAGCATTGCCGCCATCATGATGAATGAACATGGCATCAAGCTGACTCGTTATATAGCAGGTAAACTCATGGCGCAGATGGGACTTCAAAGTCGTCAAATAAAAATGCATAAATATAAGCACGCTGATAACACGCATAAAATCCATGGAAACCTATTGAACCATAACTTTAGCCCAACAGCACCCAATCAAGTTTGGACAGGTGATGTGACCTATATTCGCATCAAAGGCGGCTGGTGCTACCTAGCCGTTACTTTAGACTTGTATGCCCGTCGTATTGTTGGCTTTTCTGTATCAGATTCCCCTGATAGCGCACTGACCGCTAAGGCGTTGCAGATGGCGTATCAGACTCGCTTAAAGCCAAGTGGCGTGTTGTTTCACTCTGATCAAGGTACCCACACCAGTAAGACATTCGCTGAATCCGTGGCCAGTTGTAATGGCATAACGCAAAGTATGAGCCGTCGCGGAAACTGTTGGGATAATGCCCCAACAGAACGATTCTTTAGAAGCCTTAAAACAGAATGGATACCAAAAGGTGGTTATGAGAATATCGATGAGGCATCAACCGCCATTACTGACTATATTGGGGGCTATTATCAAACCGTGAGACCGCATACTTTCAATAATTATCTAACACCAGCTGAAAAAGAGAAACGCTACTTTGATAAAAATCTCTTATCAGGTGTCCTAGATTAGTTGACCACTACAATCCTAGAGTGGTTCAATCATCCATGCCGTACATGACGCTTTTGGTAGCTAATAGCATATTTATCCAACTCATCTTTGTGACGAGAGTATTTATACCAACGCTCTATATTTTCTAATCGTCCTTTATGGTCTATATTCTTACTTGGATTGATAAAGCTATCACCAAAAGTAGGCGTGTACACAAACCTATTAGGATTACCCATAATGATTTTAAAACTCTCTTTCAGGCACATTGCCATATCTCGTTGCCACAAAAACATATGATCATGGATAAGATTGAGTTCAATGTTATTAAAAACATGGCTTTCTATTTCATTAGGTTGTAATGCGCTATCTAGGAGCGCCACACTGCTCGTCATCACTAAGTCAGCTTTCCCTCCTGTGTTAACTAAAGGCTGAATAAAGTAATAATCATCAAACTTAAGTAAGACTGTTGGTACCGAAGCTACATTTTCTGCAATCATTGAACTAGAGTAATTTAAGGTGGACTCCTTACTCACCAATTTAATGTTAGCAGTGGCAAATATAGGTTGGTACTTAGCTTGTTGATTACTAGGAATCAATAACCAATAATCGATAATATGCTGCTGGTAGTTTGTCCAAAATATATAGCGGTTGATAGAGATACTACGATTACTTTCAATATCTTCATCGTTGACTTGCGCGATGTACCTCACCGCTTTTTCTAATTGGTAATAGTTTCCTGCCCCCAGCCAGCAACGCAGAATCTGTTGATATTCTTTACCTAATAATTGCTTGAATGCAGGATTTTTATTCCACTCTTTTAGCCATATATGAATATCCGTAAATTTGTGCGTTTGCTTTTCGAGTGTCGATAAATCTGTTTTGAAGTAACGATTACTAAAAATCGATTCAGCACGACTGACGGCAGAATGTATATCGGACCGACGCTTGAGATAAGGGTTAATGGCGCGGCTATAGGAAGATAGTTGTTTTTCTGTCAGTTTTAGATATAGAGCAAGCCACTCTTCATTTGCTTTACTTTCAAAATCCGTACTCACTGGCAGTTTATGCTTGGATAACAGTTGATGAACTGTAATATGGTTTTCTAATGCTACTGTAGCAAAATGGCTAGGTTGCTGAGACAATAAGGCTTTCACTGAAAGCTTAAGCATATTGTCTTGCCACTTATAACTATCATCTGCTAATAACATTCCTATTAGTGCTTTTAAGGCATATATATTAGCAAATTTCTCATACAACTCAGGGTTTCGCTGATATTGCAGTACCAATACTAAGCTGGCATATAGTGCCTGTTGATCCTCCATCTCTAGAGCAGATAGCCACCAATTATTAGTGACAGTTTTAGCAATGGCTTTATTTTTCCATTCTTCATTTTCGATGATCACTAATGCCAGTACATCAATAACACTAAAGGCACTGGTCTGGTTTATTTTTAAAGTATCAAATTTTTGCTCGGCACGTTTTTTAAGATCAGCATCGATATCCACTTCTTGCAAAACACTCAGATCCAATGTTTGCCAGGGCATGTTATCAAACAAGCTCTGATGAATTAATGATTTCATGGTGTCAGCATTAATGTGAGAAAAGTCGGCAATAAAATTAACAGACATACTTTTTTTCATAGCGAATAGTTACTCATATTTGTGGTGCTGAGGTCATTTGATTCAGTTTCTCAACTGTATCTTCTGGAGCTTTTAAAGAAGTCTCTTGGTCATCGCCTTCTTTGAACTCAAACCGTATGACCACGTTTCTATCATCTGGATTGGCGACTTCATCTGGGGTGCTGGCATCATTTTCGCCACGTCCAACGGCCGTCAGCTTCTGTAAAAATTGTTGTTTATAAGCAAATTCTGGCATGCTGTCGACGTGTGCCAAGATAGCGTTTGCACGCTGACTACTTAAGGTCATATTTGAGGTATAGCTACCAACTCTATCGGTGTGACCTTCAATGACAATACGATCAATCCTACTTTGTTGCTCCAGAGTCAATCCAAATATAGCTTTGGCATAGACTGGCATAATAATATCGAGGCTTTGTTTACCCTCGTCCTTAAGCGTAGCCTCTCCATAACCAAAATTGGTTTTTTCTGAAACAATAAGCCTTCCTGTTTTTTTATCAATATTGGCAGGGATACCCTTCTCTTCTAGTGCTTTTTTTAAATTGTCCGACACTGCCAAAATAATGGCATCTTTTTTATCTTGCTGCATAGACAAGATAGCAATACTCAATGCCAAAAATATTGCCATCAATCCTGTCATCATATCAGCCAAAGCAATCCAAGTGGTGGCATCCTCTTCATAACTCTCTAAAGGTTCATCGTCATACATTAGCATGTGTGTGCTCCTTTATTCGTCATCTTGATTTATGCTATTACTGGCAGTCAACAATACCGCGGAGGCAGTAATCATCTCTTTCATCATTTTTTCTAAAACTGCATTACTAGTGTTAAATTTATTAATATAAGCATCATTTAGCGTCTCAAAGGCTTTGGTAAATTCTTTTGGCATCGTCTGCCCTAATTCTTTAAGTGCGTCATTAATGTCATCAGTGTGATCTTGCATAGCTCGTAGGTCTTTGACTAACGTACTTTGACCTTTATTCAAAGTGGTTGCGATGGTTGCCATTTGATTCAGGAGTGGCCCATACACTTCGCGTGATCTATCTATAGTTTTTAATGATTCTTCATTAAGTTTTCGTTGTGCCTCATCCATACCTTCAAACTGCTTACCGAGTTGATCTGTCGTTTCCTGTAATCTCTTATTCTGGACGCCAAGGGTTTGCTCAAGGGCTTCATTCTGTTGTGTGAAGAAGGTATCTAGGCTAAATTGATACTCTGTTCTGAAGGCTTCTAATTCGTCTTTTAGTTTTTTTGAGGAGTCATCTAATGTCTTATCAATATCACCTAAAGTATCTCTTAATGCACTGGCACTAGAATCAATCAAGACAGCTGCTCGTGACCCTGTATCTGAAAGCTCATCGTTCATACGAGTTAAATGACCATTCATATTGCTATCGAATTTGACTAATACACCACCTAAATTTTCAACAACGTCTTCAGATATTTGAGTAATAACACCACTCATCGCCGTATTCATGGCGGTTGTTGCCAAGGTAATCGAACTTACCATTCCATTTTTAGCAGTCTCCATACCGTCTTCGATAGCAGGCTGAATACTTGCAAGGTTCTCTTTTAAACCCACATTAAAGTCTGTTAGCGTTTTGTCCTGAGTAACCTGCAACTCACCCATTTTAGCGACTGTCGATGATATTTCTTCGACACTGCTTTGTATTGCACCTTTCATAGCAGTGGTTGCTAATGTAATTGAGCTTGTCATGCCGTCTTCAGCAGCTTTCATACCCTTTTCAATGGCAGGCTGAATACCAGCAAGATTGTCTTGTAGATCAGTATTGAATTCTTTTAATGTTTTATCTTGATTTTGCTGTAACGTTTCCATCTGATCTACTGTAGACGCCATTGCGCTGACTAGTAAATTTGTATTTGTGACAAAATTACCCATCTGCTGAGTCACATCCCCCAGTTTTACAATCAACTGAGTGTTAGTGACTTGACTTTTATCAACTGCCTCAATAACTTTACTGGTCGTCTCATTGGTAGCGGCAATTTCATTTTTGATAGGTATTAATATATCTTCTTTTAAATCAGCCAATAACTTATGAATGACATCACTATTATTTTTTTCTAATGCCTGAGTCATTTTAGCTAAGGGTTCTGTGAGTACTTCTCCAATTTTTTCAGAAATAACATCGCCCAGCTTGTCCATATCGTAGCCAGTTTCGATATTTGTAATCGCACTAGACATACGAGTCAAAGTATTACTAAGAGTCATAAATAGTTGCTGCTGCGCTTCTGCTTGGGTTTTTTGCACATCACCTTGCTGCTTAGTCAGACCACTTATTTCTTGTAAATAATCACTTTGGATATTGGTTTTGGATGAAATATTAGCCAAATTGTTCAGATACTGACTATGGCTTTTCAGTTCATTTAAAGTTGACATATTAAGTGTATCTAACTTAGTTTGGCGACTTTGCATTTCAACTTTAGAATTAACTTTTTGATTTAAAATTTGATTGTTTCTACGAGCCAATATGGAGAAGTTAACAATCATAAAAAATATTGCAGAGCTTATACCTAATATAGAAAAACTAAAAACTGAACCTAAGCTTTTAATGAAGTCAGACAAATTTTCATTATTGATATTACCTAAATCATTTAGCTGTAACCCTACTAAAGATTCGGTAAGAGCAAAAAATGTACCTAATAGCCCTAAACTGGTTAAGATACTAGGCGCAAACTTTAGGATACTACTTGCGCCATTGTTAGTCTTTTTCAGCGCTAAAGCACCAGTTGCAATAAAAAATAAAAATGCTATTAAAATAGCAAAGAATATATAAGGGTTATGTTCTAATGCCATTGCCGTAATTTCAAATTTATTAAAAACCAGCCCAAGTATACTCTGTAATATATTACCTAAATCCATATGACTCTCAAATTAAACAAAAGGTTAAAGGTTAAAGGTTAAAAAAAAGTTGCTCTTTTTTGGTTAGATTTTCTAGCAAAACACTGTAGGGAATATGACATTTTCTATCTGGATGCTGACGAGCATAAAGTGAATAAAAAACACCATCTCCATTTATGCCTTTTTCATCAGGGTCAAGCATTAGTATCAAATCATGCTCTAGATATTCATTTAGTTGACTCTCGCTATAAGTCAGTCTTAATGCTGTAAGCTGGCAATTCTGTTTTTGGTTCAACAGTAAAGTACGTCTGCTTTTATAATAATTATTTTCAACTTTACTGAGTTCAGGAAGTGGGTTTGTACGTAAATAATCATCGCATTGATGCCATAGATTATTATAATAAACTGCATGAATTAGCCAAGTCGATGCATCTTGGGTCTGTAATGGTTCTAGCATTTCTATATTCCATATTGACTAATATTGAGCACTGAAATTTTAGTGCTTCATATCAATTGAAGCTATGTTGTCTGAATCTCTTAACCGCTTCTGCTTTGTAGTGGTCAACAGCAACAGTGAACTACTCTCAGTCGTCTCAAAACTAGTTTGTTTGTTTTTGCTAAAGAATGCATTAGCTCCTAGAGCGACAATAACTAACCCAGCAGAACCTGCTACTAACATTTGATTGGCTGTAACTTTAGTTTTTACAAGCTCTTTAGAGTGCTTGACAGCAATATTGTCTCTTGCTACTTCTACTTTCGCTGGAGTGTTATTTTGTTCTATCTTAGATTGTAGAGCAGCAATCGTTGCTTGAATGCTTGCAATTTCACTTTTAGTAATCGTAGATGAAGACTGCATATGTGTTTCTTGCTGCTGTATCAGCTCATCTTTTAGCTGGTTGAGCTCTTGTTGATATTCAGCAACACGCTGTTGTTCTTGCTTTTCTAGCATTTCTTGGCTCAATTGGTTCTTACCTTGTAACTCTAATGTTTTTCTAATTTCTCTAACTATTTTATCAGGCTGTTGATTCATTTTATTATTGGTATATCTCAGCAGAACACCGTATATCTGTACTAGATCATTTTGCCTTTCCAACATATCGTTGAAATCGTGATAATTAGTTACTTTCCAGTAGCCATCTAACTCAATAGGTAATCGATAGCCCTTTACCTCATTCACAATCATAAAGTCAATATATCTGTTACCTCCATTTGAATCAGTAAAATGAAATTGTGCAGTGACATCCTCGGGGCTTATTTCGGGAATTTTAGCTAAAATACTTCTAACAAAGTTTTCTTCATACCCCACAACGTGCTCAATTTGTTTTCTATTTTCTGCTATCCACTGTTCCCAATTCATTAATACTATCTACCTATTACCAAGATCATTGATTGATATCCGTACAACTCCAATGGTTGTTGGCTTTAACGCATGCTTATATGACGGTTCAATTTAAGACCAAATGTAGGTCGAGTTATATGCATATTAGCAGCATCCAAGCTTTTAGCCTAATACATAGTGCTCTCTTATAGTACTGCTCAGTTTTTGTTTAATGATCAGCTATATGATTCGAATAATAGGGTCTGCTTATTGAAATAATGGCACCATTTTTTTCTAGTACTAAATAACTGTTGGAAGTATTCGGCTTCATACTTTGAAAATCGATTTATATGAGCTAGACAAGCGTATTACCAACCTGAAATAAAACTATCGAAATTCATAAATGAAAATATATTTCATTTATGAAAAGGTACTAAATAATTAAGTGTTTGATTTATATATAAAAAAATACTGGCATATAATTTGCTAATTAAAAGATAGTCGATTTAACACAGGGATAGTCATGGATATTTATAGAGTTAATCAATTAAAAGAACTCCTCGTAGATCAGCTTAATTTGAAAGTAACGGCACACTTGAAAGTGGTAAAAATGAGCGGTGGTGCTATCCAAGAAAATTGGTTGATTCAAGATAACGATTTTGCATTAGTCCTACGAAAAAACTCAGAAGCTGCTGTTTCGGTCAGCTCTGACCGCGAGCAAGAATATCGACTACTCTCACGTTTATACCAATTAGGAATTAAGGTTCCTAAACCAATCTATTTTAAAAAAAACCCAAATTTTTTGAATAGTGATTTTTTCATTATGCAGAAAATCAACGGAGTGGCTGAAGGCCATAAACTGGTTCGGCTGGCCGATGCCAATATCCGAAAAAACATCACGCAAGATATCGGTAGGTCATTGGCTTCTATTCATCAAGTACCTCTTGGTGATGAATTAACGGAATTTTTACCTAAACCTAATAAAGATCAATATCTTGCAGACAAAATTCACTCTTTTCGAGCGCAGTTAGATTTGCTGCAAGCAACTAACCCTATTTTAGAGTATGCCATTAGTTGGATGGCTGATAATTTACCTAGTATTGATGAGTTGGTGCTGGTACATGGAGATTTTCGTACGGGCAACATCATGATTGAAAACAATCATATTTCAGGCATTCTTGATTGGGAGTTTACCCAATGGGGAGATCGCCGTGAAGACATTGGTTGGTTCACGGCTAAGTGCTGGCGTTTTGGTCAAAATAAGAATATTGCTGGTGGCATTGGCTCTTATGAAGATTTCTCTCAAGCATATACTGATGTTTGTGGTGCTGATGTGCCAAAGATCGAATTAAAGTTTTGGCACATACTATCTCATGTGCGTTGGGCGATCATTGCTATGCAGCAGTCAAATCGCAATGATGATATGGAAATACCTTCTTTAGAACTGGCTTTAACCGAGTTTATGGTACCTAAGCTTGAGAAAAACATTCTAGATATCTTGGGAGATAAAGTATGAAACAGCAAACGTTCATTGACTTAATAGAAACCAGTCAAACTGTTATTAAAAATGAGCTCTTGCCTACCTCTGACAATAAATACAGCTTATTGATGGTTATGAAAAGCTTTGAATTATTGAAAAGCTATCTCTTAGAACAAGAAAATCATGCCTCAAATATTCATAAGATATTAGAACCAGTATCCGATATGCCAATTGAAGATAATGAACAAGCCTTAGCATTGTTGAGCCAGAACATTCGAGAAGGTAAGAAAATCTCTAACCTTTCTACGGTTTTAGAATCATTAAACAATGAGGTATTAAAGATAACTGATCCTAAGGTAGCAAATCATGACTGATTCTTGGCTACGTATTTTTCTAGTACGGCATGGTCATGTGGCTTATTTTGATGAAAATAATAAGCCCATAAACCCAAAATATGCTCAGTTATCGCCACAAGGTATTGAGCAAATTAGCTTACTCGCTGAGTGTTTAAAAGACATATCTTTTGAAAGCGTTTACTCATCTACTATGCCCCGCTCTATACAAACGGCGGAAATATTAACCCAATATCAACCTTCAAAAAAGGTATTGGCAGTAGATGCTATTAGAGAGATTAAGTCAGGAAGGCTCAAAGACTTACCTAACGATCAATCTGAAACAGCGTTGAAAGAGGCGTATCTACTGCAGACCAATCAGCTTGAAAATTTTATTCAAGGCGAAAGCTGGAAAGAGTTTAGCCATCGAGTGATTGATTGGTTCGAGCAGACGATATTGTCTAAACCAAGCCGTCAAAACATCTTGATATCTTCTCACGATGCAGTCAACCGAGTGATAATTAACTGGATGTATAACCATCACTTAGCAGACATTTATACCCAAGAGCAAGATTATGGGTGTTTAAACATTTTAGATATAAAGGTTAAAAACAATCAAATTTTGCACAAACGTATAAAGCTCCAAAATTTTACTATTTATAATTCGCTTAAAAATGGGTTATTCAATAGTGCCATGGACGATGTTTATAACATGTATGTCAATAACAATGGGTTTAAGGAATAAACATATGATTACATTATCAGACGATTTATTAGCGTTACAACAACAGGTAAAAGATTTCATCGCCAAAGAAATCATTCCTTTTGAGCAGGACCTTCGTCAGGACAGCCACGGTCCAAGTACTGAGCTGCGTGACGATATTGTTAGCCGTGCTAAAGCGGCAAAACTGCTCACACCGCATGCCAGTGTTGAGATGGGGGGACTGGGTTGGTCACACATGCAAAAAGCCATTGCATTTGAACAAGCAGGCTATTCTGCATTAGGCCCTATCGCTATGAATATTCATGCCCCAGATGAAGGTAATATTCATTTGTTAGATTTAGTCGCTAATGCAGAACAAAAAGAACGTTGGCTACGAAAAATGGTGAGTGGTGAGACGCGTTCTTGTTTTGCTATGACGGAGCCTAGTCCAGGTGCAGGTTCAGACCCTTCCATGTTGCAAACCACTGCTGTGTTAGAAGGTGACGAGTACGTCATCAATGGCCGAAAATGGCTCATTACAGGCGCTGATGGTGCGGCATTTGCCATCATTATGGCAAAGATGGAAGATGGTAGTGCTTCCATGTTTTTGACAGATACCGATGTGCCAGGATTTATATTAGAAAGAAATATGAATACTATGGATTCTTGTTTTGCAGGTGGTCATGGTGTGTTAATGTTCGACAACCTACGAATCCCAAAAGAGAATGTACTAGGTGAAGTAGGACAAGGCTTTAAATATGCTCAGGTTCGATTAGCACCTGCTCGTCTAACCCATTGTATGCGTTGGCTTGGGCAAGCTCAACGAGCTCATGACATTGCTACACAATATGCCAGAGAGCGTCAGTCCTTTGGTAAAAGACTGGGCGACCATCAAGGCGTGGGGTTTATGTTGGCGGATAATGAAATAGATTTATTAAGTACTAGATTGGCCATTCATTATTGTGCTCAAGTACTAGATGCAGGACAACGAGGTAACTATGAATCAAGTCTGGTAAAAGTTATTAGCTCTGAAGGTATCTGGCGAGTGATTGACCGAAGTGTTCAGATCTTGGGCGGACAGGCCATGACAGATGAATCTATCGTCTGCAAAATTTTTAAAGATGCTCGTGGCTTTAGAATCTATGATGGCGCAAATGAAGTTCATAGAATGAGTGTCGCAAGAAAACTACTAGGCAAGAAAGATTAAGGAGACGATGACAATGAGCTTATTTGATGTTAATAACAAGAATGTTCTTATTACAGGTGCGTCTGGCGGCTTGGGCAAACATATCACTACTTTATTTGCCCAAAAAGGCGCAAATGTTATTATCTGTGCCAGAAGTGCTGATAAATTGCAGCATCTAAAAGCAAATCTTGAACAAGACTTTGGTATCAACGTTCATAGCTTTGTATTAGATGTAAATGACCGTCAAGCTTTTAACCAAATGATAAGTAGTTTAGAGGACAATGGTGTCAGGGTAGATGTTCTTATTAATAATGCAGGCGTCAGTGATACCAAAAGCTTTTTGAATTATGATGACAACGATTGGGACAAGATTGTTAACACCAATCTAAAAGCTCCTTGGCAGTGCTCGCAAGAAATCGCGCAGCACATGATTGCTTCACATAATAAAGGGGCTATTATTAATATTACGTCTGTCTTGTCTGAGTCAGTCAACTTAGGTGTTAGTCCATACTGTGCGTCTAAAGCGGGTTTACGCCATCTAACAGAAGTGATGGCCGTTGAGCTGGCTCGGTTTGGTATCAATGTAAACGCGGTGGCTCCTGGATATATGGTGACTGATATTAATAAAGAATACCTAATGAGTGATTTGGGGCAACAATTGTTAAAACGTATTCCAAGTCGCAAATTTGTTGATTTTGAAGAATTAGATGGTGCGCTATTATTACTTGCATCAAGAGCAGGTAAAGGAATTACTGGTGTAGAGATTAAAGTAGATGGTGGGCACAGCTGTGCTCCTATATAACGTATATTTTTAAGGGTGCAACGGATGTCTAATAACAAACCTATTAATATTTTATTTACCTATATCCATACCCCAAATATTAATGGGATTCGTTCTTTGGTCGAACAAGCCATATTAGAGATTGATTCACAAGATATTGGTTTTGTTGAATGTCATATTTCTGATGTTGAAGTAGTAGCGCAGCAACTGACCATCAATGGTTGTCAAATAATCTTGTGTACAGGAGCAACGGCTAGTTATTTACAAAAGATACTAAGTATTGAAATTCAGGTCATTAGAACAGGTATGTTTGATGTTATCCAAGCCATCTCTAGTTTGAAGCAATACAAACGTATTGCTTTACTCGGAAAATCTACCACTACAGTCAGTCTAGAAGATTATTCAGAAGTTTTTTTGCTAGATATCGAACAGTTCACTTACGATTCTTATTTCGATGCCAAAAGAACCGTTCAGCTAATCAAAAAAGAAAAGTTTGATGCTGTCATTGGTTCACCTATATCAGTAGAGCTGGCCATTAATGAAGGTCTGGTCGGACAATTAGCGATGACTGTGGTATCGCTTAAAGATCTGTTCGCGAATGCCTTGAGAAGTTTAGAAAAAATAAGGAGAGAACAATCTACCATTATCCGTCTTACGGAGATATTTAACCATCTAAATGAGGGTGTTTGTTTTATCACCAAAAATAAAAAAATATCTTTTATCAATACATCCATGGCCGAACTGCTTAAAAAGTCTCCCGCTGACGTACTGAATAAATCACCTGCAGATATCTTTGGTAACTTAAATCTAGATACCGCTGCTCATAATCCACGCCAACTACTTGATATCGAAAACTACCAGTTGGCGGTTCATATTTTAGAGATGAACAACGATTATATTAATGGCTATATTTTAAGTGCTCAAGAACTCAACGCATTAGAATATTCTAGCAGCGAATTTAGAAAAGTATCTTCTAGAAACTTCAATACCCGCTACCGTTTCAACCAACTCTCTACTCTAAACGCCATTTTTAAGACCACTTTATCCTTAGCGAAAGCCTATGCCAAAACTGACAGTACTGTGTTAATTACAGGTGAGAGTGGAACAGGTAAGGAAGTCTTAGCACAGAGTATTCACAATCATAGTAGTCGTAGTAAAGCACCTTTTGTAGCTATCAACTGTGCCTCTTTCCCAGAAAGCTTATTAGAAAGTGAACTATTTGGTTATGCCGAAGGTGCATTTACTGGCGCCAAAAAAAATGGCCGGATTGGGTTAATAGAGTCTGCACATAATGGAACTTTATTTTTAGATGAAATTGGTGACATGCCTCTGCATTTACAGACACGGTTTTTAAGAGTGTTACAAGAAAGACAAATTAGCCGGCTAGGTTCAACTGCTAGTCATCATCTCAATATTCGCGTTATCGCCGCCACACATGCCGACTTAGAAAACTTGGTTGCCAATGACAATTTTAGGGCGGATTTATATTATCGTCTCAATATTCTTCGTTTATCCATACCACCTTTGAGAAACCGACCAGAAGACATATTGACATTGGCTGATAGTTTTCTAAAGAAGTATAGAAAGTCGATCAAAGACCTACCAGACGCCCTTCCACACTTGTTAAAGAAATACAGCTGGCCTGGAAATATTCGTGAATTAGAAAATATTATAGAGAGAATACAGGTTCTGTTTTATTTTGATAAAAGTCATACTCAGCCGAATTTCTTATCTCTGCATTTGCCAGAGCTTTTTTCATCTACCCAAAAAACAAATGACACCTCTCTGTTAAAGAAAGCCAAGATAAATCAAGAATCACTACTGATAGAACAAACACTTCAGGACGTTGATGGCAATCTAGAATTGGCTGCCAAAAATCTAGGTATTAGCCGTACAACGCTATGGCGTAAAATGAAAGTTATGGATAGTAACGTTTCAAAAGTGAAATAATTTTTCAAAATGAAAATATCTTTTTATATTTAAGCTATTGATTTATATAATTAAAATATTTGGCATTATAGTTGCATCATCATTAACATCGACCATCTTAACTAAGGAAAGAAAGATGATTAATGGAATGATGATGCATTGTAATCTAAATATCACTTCTATCATGCAGCATGCTTTAGCACTCTATTCTGAGCAGAAAATCGTAACTCTAAAATCAGATGGTGTGACTACACATGAGTATACCTATAAAGATGCTTTTGATCGAGTTGCCCAGTTTGCTAATAGCTTAGACCGACTTCAAGTTAGTAAAGGTGCTAAGGTCGGAACGATTGCTTGGAATACTTACCAGCATTTTGAACTCCACTATGCCATTCCTTGTTCAGAACGCATTTATCATACTATCAATCCAAAATTACCCCATGAGCAATTAATACAAATTATCACATCTGCTCAAGATGAAGTTATTGTTGTTGAGCAAGACTGTCTGCACATTATCGAATCCCTCCATGAACATCTTAAACCTTTCGTGAAATATTTCATTGTACTAGGTGAGATAGACAAAACATTAGAGTCATCACTTGATTTTATATTCTATGAAGAGCTTATTGCTAAAGAGTCAATCACTTATGATTGGCCTGATATCGCTGAACAAAGCGCAAGTGGTCTTTGCTATACGTCAGGTACGACAGGTGTTCCTAAGGGTGTGCTTTATTCACATCGTAGTACGGTGTTACACGCACTAACTCTGAGTATGCCTAATGTGGTAGGTCTTGATGAAAGCAGCTGTATCATGCCGATTGTACCTTTGTATCACATCAGTGCGTGGGGTATACCGTTTAATGCAGTGCTATGTGGAGCAAAAATTGTATGGCCCAACTCCTTTGCTGGCCAAATTCAAAAGATTTATAACCTGATTCAGACTCAGTCAGTAGATGTCTCAATGGCGGTACCCACTATTTGGACAGCGCTGAAAAACCATCTGCAAGAAAACAATATCACCGAAACTACTTTAAAACGAGCCATCTCAGGCGGTTCTGCAGCTTCCTACTCCTTAATCGAGAGCTTAAGTCATCATGGTATTGCTCTTGAGAACGCATGGGGTATGACTGAAACCAGCTCTTTGGGCGCTTGCAATAGAGTAAAAGATCTAAAGAATATACCAAAAACGCAAGTACTCAAATGCGGTAGGCCTATTTTCGGTATGCAAATGCGATTAAGGGACCAACATAATAAGTTACTGCCCCACAACGGGATCTCTGAGGGTGTGCTAGAAATCAGAGGACATAATGTCGCACAAAGCTACAGCAATATTGAGAGCAACAATGATAGTAAACAATTGACTAATAATATAGCTGAAGACAAAGAGACATGGTTTGATACAGGGGATATAGCAACGATCGATATGCATGGCTATATGAATATTACTGATCGGGCAAAAGACATGATTAAGACTGGTGGCGAATGGGTAAGTAGCGTCGAAATTGAAAATGCCATGCTGAGCCATCCAAACGTTGCTGAAGCGGCAGTAATTGCCGCTAATCATTCAAAATGGGGAGAACGCCCGCTTTTAATTTTAGTCGCAAAGCCCGAAACGCAGATCGCACATATAGATATAGAAATGTACCTGACCCATAAACTGCATAAATGGTCGATTCCCTCTGCGACTGTTTTAATTGATGAAATGCCTTATACAGGCACAGGTAAAATTAGCAAAAAAACGTTAAGGGAGAAATATTACAACTATTTTATGGAAAGCGAGTAAAGATAATTCTATCAAAAGGACTTTGATATGGATGGCCAGAATTATAGAGATATAGTTTGAGACATCAAAACCAGTCAAGATAAATAAGGCTACAGTCTTAAAATCACATCATAAGAAGAAGCATAACGAATAAATAAGGACGAACTGCAAAGATTGTCACTCGAATTAACAACTTATGGACTGTTATTCACTTAAAAAATCAAAATAAGGTGCCCTACGCTATAAAGACACTAGACTCATATCCACATTGATCCAAGTCTTTATACAAAAGTCACTGAAAATAATACAAGGATGTTTGCTATGTTGACTATGCTAACCAATGCCAGTGTAAAACTGGTCAATCGTTATTTACCATCGTCTTTTGTTTTTTCCATTATTCTCACTCTTATCGCATTTGCAGCTGGTCTTATCTTAACTGGACAAGATATTTTATCTATGGCAGGCCACTGGGGCAATGGCCTATGGTCATTGCATGGTTTTGCCATGCAAATGGCATTAATTCTAATCACTGGCTATGCCCTTGCCAACGCTCCTTTTATTCAGCGATTTTTGGATGCTATGGCAGATAAAGTACATTCGCCAAAAGCTGCTATTATCATAGTAACGTTAGTAGCAATGGCAGGCGCTTTGATCAACTGGGGTTTTGGTTTGGTAATTAGTGCTGTTTTTGCTAGATCTCTTGCCAAAAAAGTAACTAAAGTGGATTATCCCCTATTGGTTGCTTCTGCTTACTCTGGATTTCTAGTTTGGCACTCAGGGCTATCTGGATCAATCCCTTTGGCACTAAGCAGCGGTGGCGATACGTTAAAACAACTTTCAGGAGACATCTTGACCGATGCTATTCCTCTATCACAAACTATATTCGCTCCCTACAACTTAGCTATTCTAATTACCTTAATCGTAGTTATACCCATCCTTAATAGCTTTATGCACCCCAAAAATCCGACGTTAGTTGATCCCAGTATCCTAAAAAATGAGGTTTACCAAGCGCCTAAACATGATACACCAGCCCAAAAGTTAGATGACAGCCGTCTTATTGCTTTTGTCTTACTAGCGCTTGCACTCATGTATTATGTGAATGAATTTACCAGTAATGGCTTTAGCTTAGGATTTAACATAGTCATTGGCCTGTTTTTATTTATGGGATTATTAGCCCATGGCACTCTTGAGCGCTACTATTTGGCTGTCAATTCAGGTATCAGCAGTATTACTGGCATCGTATTACTGTATCCATTCTATGGTGGTATTATGGGTATAATGACAGGAGCAAACCTCAATGGTATTTCAATTAGTACTGAGGTGACTGAATTTTTTATCAATAATGCCTCAGCAGACAGCTTTCCCGTGTTTGCATTTTTAAGTGCTGGTATCGTAAATGTTTTTGTGCCTTCAGGTGGTGGTCAATTCGCCGTTCAGGGGCCTGTCATGATACCCGCTGGTACAGCGCTTGGGGTTAATCCTAGTGTGACGGCTATGGCAATTGCATGGGGAGATGCCTGGACAAATATGATACAGCCATTCTGGGCATTACCGTTATTAGGTATTGCAGGACTTGATGCACGTGCCATTATGGGATATTGCTTGATTGTGTTAGCAGTTTCAGGACTGGTTATTATGGGTGGACTTTGGTTTCTGGTTTGAGAAAAATCATTGTTTACTGAAATCAAAAACCATAACTAAAAGTAAAAAATTATCTAGGACAATGCATTAGATGCATTGTCTTTCTACTCGATGTTTGCTTAAAAAATCTTGTTAATAACGAAGTTCAACAATTTTAATTGTAGTGAACTGCCTCAAGTATATCGGAAGTTGAGTAATCAAGTCAGTCGATGATACCTTACTAAGTTAAAAACTCATAATACCGTTGTTCAAACTCAAAAGATGACACATAAACAGTAGTGAGCTATGCTAAATAAACCTTGCACGTAAACTTGGTAAACTAAGCGTATTAATCTGAGTCTAGGATGACCAAGAAAATTACAACCTACAGTACGGAATTCAAAGCAGGAGCCATCAAAAAGATAGAAGACAATAACGGCAACATCTCAGCGACTGCAAAGCAACTTGGCATCGCCATGCAAACGCTATCGAACTGACATAACAAAGCCAATTAAGATAATCTTGAAGGAACTGAGCAGTACGATCCACAGCTTATGGCCGTGATGGAAGAGAACAAGCGCCTCAAAAGACAGCTTAAAGTTGCTGAAGAGGAACGAGAGATATTAAATGAGGAGGAATAAAGCGAAGCACCGCTTCGCCCTAACGCAAGATGAGAATTATGCTCGAATGAGGCGACGGCGTACTTCGCCAATGAGAAATGTTAAGAAACATTCCAGTAGACTGTTTTAGTGACGCAAGACGCAGGGCTATGACAGCAGTGACAGCAGTGACTGAGCTATGCTAAAAAAACTGTAGAACCAAACTTGGTAAACTAACGACTCAATTAGGAGTTTATCATGACTAAGAAAATCAGAACCTATAGTGCAACATTCAAAGCAGAGGCCGTTAAAAAGATAGCAGATAATGATGGCAATGTTTCAGTAACGGCAAAGCAGCTTGGCATCGCTATGCAGACATTATCTAACTGGCAAAACAAAGCTAATAAAGGCAAGCTAATCGGTACTAAAGAATATGATCCTGAGCTTATGGCTATACTAGAAGAGAATAAACGTCTTAAACGTGATCTCAAAGTTGCTCAGGAAGAGAGAGATATTCTAAAAAAGGCCACGGCGTACTTCGCGAAGCACAGTTGATGAGGTACGTCTTTATCAAGGATAACCAGAAAATATTTAGCATCACTTGTATGTGTCACGTATTAGATGTCAAGCCATCAAGCTATTATAACTGGATAAATCGTGGTGTTAGTAATCAGCAGATCCACCGCAACCAGTGTGAGCTGCTGGTTCACGTGGCTCATGATGAGACTAAGCAGCGCTATGGCTATGAGCGATTGCATGCTTACCTTACAGGGCAAGGATATGCCATAAGTAAATATATGGTTAGACGCATTAAAGAAGAGTGCGGCATTAAATGCCGTCGTCACAAGCGCTTTAAAGTCACCACCAACTCAAACCATAACAAGCTTATCTACCCAAACCGTCTAGAACAGAAATTTAATGCCAATCGCCCTAATGAGGCTTGGGTCAGTGACATCACTTATATTTGGACAGATGAGGGTTGGCTATACTTAGCAGGGGTTAAAGACTTATACACCAAAGAGCTTGTCGGTTACGCTATTAACAAGCGTATGACCGCAGATTTAGTATGCAAAGCATTGAACATGGCCATCAAGAACAAACGGCCCAGCAAAGAGCTAATAGTTCACTCTGACAGAGGCAGTCAGTACTGTAGCCATGCCTACCACAAGATCACTAAACAGCATCAGTTTACAGGATCTATGAGTGGCAAAGGCAATTGTTTCGACAACGCTCCGATAGAAAGTTTCTGGGGCGTATTAAAGAATGAGTTGGTGTATCACGAAGACTATAAAACAAGGTTCGAAACCATCAGTGATATCATTAAATATATTGAGCTTGAGTACAATCAGACTAGAATCCAAAAGGGTTTGGGCTATAAAACGCCAAGACAGGTGTGGTTTGATTATTATCGTCAGGCTGCGTAACTAAAATCTCCCAAGTTTAAGTCTACGGGATTGACGGCAGGGGTCAACCTTTATCATGCTGCATTTTGATGGGTTTAGATTTTTCGATTTGGTATTGCATATGAGTAGGACGCTCAAACGCCGTAATCCGCTCCCAGAACTTAACGGGTCCCGTTTGAATGCTACGTAAAGCTTCGACGCCATTGCGCTCCTCGTCACCTTCATTCACCAACTTAGCAACCCCCACCGCTTTAAATGAGCCATAACTGGCATGGTCACTCAGCGCTTCAAATACCTGATCAATCGGTTTTTTGACAATGCGCTCTACTTTTATTTTAAACATAATATGATCTCGTTAAGATTAAAGTTATTTAGCTTACGGCTATTTCAGCAATAAATATAGCCGTCACATTGTGAAAAATTATTACCGCGAAGAGCCTCGTCCCTTTGAAGGACGCCTGCCATTAGTAGCAGGTTTACCATTGCCTCCAGATTTACCATTACTGCCTGACGGCTTACCACGACCAGTAGGACGTCCATCCCTACCTTTAGAACCTGCTGGTTTTCTAGCATCGTCCTTGGCGTATTTGTTACGCCCCTTTGCTGCACCTGCTGATTTTGTAGATGGTTTTGACTTTGACGAAGCATCCGCACGAGGTTTCTTTCGTGGCGTATTGCGGGATTTCTTGTTTGAGTGATTGTCTTGCGAAGAGGAATCTTCTACAGATTTAAGCAACACAGACAGCTCTTTTGGGGTTAAGTCTCGCCAGTCACCAACGGGAAGACCTTTGAGACTTACATTCATAATCCGCGTACGTTCAAGCTTAACGACTTCGTAGCCAAAGTGCTCACACATACGGCGAATTTGACGGTTTAGACCTTGAACGAGCGTGATGTTAAAGACATTAGGAGCTACTTTAGTCACTGGGCATTTTTTGGTCATCTTGCCAAGCATCGGTACACCGCCCGCCAGACCTTCGATAACACTATCCGTTAACGGCTTATTTACTGTAACTAGATACTCTTTTTCATGGTTATTACCAGCACGTAGTACCTTATTGACCAAATCACCGTTATTAGTCAAAAAGATCAAACCTTGAGAATCTTTGTCCAAACGGCCAATTGGAAAAATACGCAAACTATGTCGCACAAAATCGACAATATTATTTTTCTCAGAGCTTTCCGTGGTGCTCACAATGCCCACTGGCTTATTCAACGCAATAAAAATAAAATCATCAGGCTCTCGTGGCTCAATAGGCTGCCCGTTGACTTTTACCGCATCTCCAGCAACCACTTGATCACCTACCGACGCACGTTTGCCATTGATGTATACATTACCTTGTTCAATAAAGCGGTCAGCGTCTCGCCTAGAGCAAATACCACTTTCGCTGATGTATTTATTTAAACGAGTCGAGGAAGCGTTGAACATAAAGCACCGTTTTACCTGATAAGAAGCGTTTTTTGCTAAGAAAAAAGCCTAAATTGAATGGATCAACAATAACGAAATAGCTCACATTATATAGGAAATCGACTGACCCTTTGAGGAGAGATGGGTAAAAACTTAGAAATGTATCGCGTCATGTAATTTTGGATGATGTCGAAAGAACTTATTTATGAGGTTGTGAGTTTAAAAAGCCTCACCATTCATCATACGAGCAGTGAGGCTTTTTTCTAGTTTTTCAGCTATATAATTTTTCAAATCTGTTCTTTTGCTGATTACTCTACTAACTTATCTTCCACACTACTCAGCATCATCCAACAGTTTGTTAAGCTCGTCTACCATTGGATCGTCAATGATGCTGCCTTCTACATAGCTGATTATCTCATCTACAGTCGTCAGATCCATTTCACGAATACCTAAACTGGCCAGTTGCGCATTAATAGACTCTAAGCTGTCGTTATCTTCAGCATCATCTAGCAAATCTTCTTCAAATCTACCTCTGACAAACCAATACATCTTTTCTAATACGGTTTCTTTTTTGGTTAAAGTAGAATAACCATCGCCATAAATAAATAGATTGAAATGATAAGGTATTTCTACATCGTTAATGAAGAAAGTACGCTGACACTCTAATGTATAGGCTTGAATCTCTTCACTCTCAGCGCTTTCATCACTTTTGTTATCTTCATCATATTCAATCGCCTCTTCTATCAACTCACCTAATATCCGATAGTCGCCGACTTTGATTTTATGATTATAAATGATAGCAGAGTCTGCGATTGCATCAAAAATAATGGCACTGACATCTAAGGTATGGTTGTCGATATCATAAAATGCTTTTAACGCTGGCAAAAACTCGGTCAGCTCTTCTTCTGGCACTTGAATGAGAAACTGCTGCTCGTATATTTTAATCATATCTTCAGGAGCATAGGTATTAGCAGTATTGGTCTCGTTTCTACCTGTTGGCTGCAAAGGTAAAAAATTATACGGGTTATGTTTGGTCATTCAGAACTGCCTTTTTGCTTAAGTTAAATTTATTAAATGTCTGTTGCTCAATCTCTAAGAGCTTTTGAACGCGCTACTATGCTTCAGTACCGTAAAACTTTAGGATTTATGGGCGTATTGTCTCTTATTCAGGCAATTTTAGATAGACAGTTATAAATATACAAGTTCAATCACTCTGGTTTATACAGACAGTTAGAATAATAAAGACTAAGAAAAGATACTAGCCAGCAGCGGCTCAATATCTTCTTCTCTTTTCTCCAGAGCTATTACATACTAATTATTAATTCACTTGCTGCCATCCTGACGTTGAATGATGCTCATCTTGATGTGCAAATAAAGGGTGAGCTTTGGCTTCATGCAAACTCAGTACAGGGGTCACACAGACATCTTTTGCTGAAAATACACGTTGCCAATGCTCAAGCGTTTGACTGGCGAATTTTTTCGCAATTGTGTTGGTCGCGGCTTCACTCTCAGGTCTATTGGGCATGATACCAAGTTGCCAGTGTATTTCTTTAAGCGACGGTAGCTCCAATACCTCACATAGCCCTTGCCAAAACTTAAGCTCCAAGGAACCAACCGCCATATGGCGCTGGTCAGCGGTTTGGTACAATCGATAGCATGGCAATGCACCGCCTAAAAAGTCATGCTGCGGCAGTAGAGTGTCGTTTAAGCCATTTCCTGAAAGGCTATTAATCAGTTTGCCTGTGACCTTTGGCATGACCATATGATTGTACAAACTGTGCGTCATGCTAATAGCAATGTGTCGTCCCCTGCCCGTACGCTGCGCGGCAAATACGGCAGCCAACAGTGCTATCACTGCTGTATCACTACCACCTGCCAAATCCGCAAACTGAATATTGGGCATGGCCTGCTCACCCTGCGCTGTCCTTAGTTGATCTAGTACACCGCTCATAGCCATAAAATTGATATCATGACCTGCCTTATTGGCCCAGTCATGATTCACTTGAGAGCTGTTTTTTGAATCAGCATCTTCTAAATAAGCACCTTCTTTTGTGTAATTGCCTGCTACGCCATAGCCAGTGATTGACACTATTACTAGCTTTGGATTGATGGCATGCAAGGTCTTAGCATCTAGCCCCATTTCTGCCAAGACACCTGGGCGAAAGCTATCTAGCATCACATCAGCTTCTTTAAGATGTGCTTTTATAGCTTCAATCTCTTTGGGATCATGAAAATCATATTTTTCGGTCGTCTTACCGTGGTTTAGAGCTGCGAATAATTCACCAAATACCCGAGCAGGATCACCTTGTTTGGGTTCGATTTTAAGGACGTCTGCGCCCAAGTCCGTAAGCAAGCGCGTGGCAAAAGGTCCTGGTAGATTACGAGTCAGATCGACCACTCGTAACCCTCGTAGACAGTCCGCCATTTGATCATGATTTGATAAATGCGCATCAGTCATCGGAGAACGTCTCGCCTTTGACTGCCATGTCTAACAAGATTTGAGCAGGCTCAAAACGCTCACCATATTTCGCGGCCAGCTCACGGCTACGCTCAACAAACGCACTCACGCCCATTGCATTGATAAATTGTAGCGTACCACCATGCTGCGGGGCGAACCCCCAACCAAAGATAGACCCTATATTGGTGTCGGCAACTGAGCGCACAACATTTTCCTCATAGCACTTAGCAGATTCATTGGCTTGAATAAACATCAAGCGATCCACCAAATCTTGCTGCGATGGTTGCTCTGACTTTGGCGGATATAAATTTATCAGATCAGGCCATAGATGTTTATCACCCTCTGTTGGATAGTCATAGAATCCTTTGCCATTTTTCTTACCTTCGCGCCCATGCTCATTAACCAATGTTTTTAGTATGTCATAAGAAGGACGCACTACGATTGGCTTACCTTCGGCTGCCATATCCGCTTGCTGCTGTTCGCTGACATGCAATGCTAGGCTTAACGACACTTCATCTTGCAATGCTAAGGGCGGCATCGGCATACCTGTTTTCATACCGGCAACTTCGATGCTACGCGGATGCACACCCTCTCCTAGCATCGCGATACCCTCTGATACATAGGTGCCAAATACCCGCGAGGTATAAAATCCGTGACTGTCATTGACGACGATAGGCGTTTTACCTATTTGCACAACATAGTCGAAAGCTTTGGCCAATGTTGCATCATCAGTTTGCTCGCCCATGATAATCTCAACGAGTGGCATCTTGTCTACTGGCGAGAAAAAATGAAGACCGATAAACTGGTTTGGTCGCGTACTGGCTTTTGCCAGTCCTGTAATGGGTAACGTTGAGGTATTAGAAGCATAGACGGCCGTGTTTGAAATCACTGCTTCACTTTGCTGGGTACATTTGGCTTTAATTTCTCGGTTTTCAAATACTGCTTCAATAATAAGATCACAATCTGCTAAATCATCGTAAGAGACTGTTGGCGTGATACGTTCTAGTAGAGCTTGTTTTTTCTCTTCGGTAGCGTGCTTTCGGCTGATGGCTTTATCCAAAATATTAGCAGAGTACGCTTTGCCTTTTTCAGCATTAGCAATCTCTGTGTCCAATAGCACGACATCTATACCTGCTTTGGCAGTGACATAAGCAATGCCAGCGCCCATCATGCCAGCGCCCAAGATACCGACTTTTTTAGTGGTTGTGCGTTCAAATCCTTGAGGACGAGACTGACCTTTTTTGATGCTATTCAGCTGCGTCCATAAGGTGTTGATCATGTTTCTAGATTCAGTGGACCGTACGCAAGCGGCAAAATAACGCGACTCGATCTCAAGCCCTGTATCGATATCCACTAGGCATCCTTCAAACACACAAGACATAATATGGGTGATCGCAGGATAGTTACCATGTGATTTCTGATTAGCCATGGCTGGGGCGATAGAGAATATAGGAACTACCTTTGGATGCTTGCTATCGCCGCCAGGAATTTTAAAGCCTTTCTTATCCCATGGCTGCTGCGCACTTGGATTATTTTGAATCCAGTCTTTTGCTTGCTTCAGCATATCTGCTTGATCAGTAGCAGTCGCATCAATAAGTCCGATGTCTTTTGCAGCAGCAGCGCGAAGTTCTTTGCCTTGCGTCATCAGCTCCAGTGCTGCTTGAATACCGACTAACCTTGGTAAGCGCTGAGTACCACCGCCGCCAGGTAATAAGCCCAGTTTCACCTCAGGCAAACCAAGCTTGGTCTTGGGTGTGTCAATCGCAATACGATAATGACATGCTAGCGCGAGCTCTAAACCGCCGCCTAATGCAGTTCCTGTCATAGCAGCGACGATAGGCTTGCCTGAGGTCTCAAGCTTGCGCAAACTCCCTTTTAGTTCTTCGGTCAATGCAAACGCTTGCTCGGCTGTCTTTATCTGGTTCAATTGATCAATATCTGCGCCAACCACGAAGGTTTCTTTAGCCGATGTGAGTATCAAGCCTGTAGCTGAATCATCATTGATGAAACTATCGACTATCGTGGCGAATGTCTCCGTAAAGCCATCACCGATGACATTCATTTTGCGTTTGCTTTGGTCAATCGTGACGGTGACGATACCGTCGTCATCATGCTGGGCAGAGAAGTTTTCTAATTCATTAATGGCTGTTACGCTATCTGCTGTTTGGTTAGCTGCCTGGTTATTTGTCATCATTTTTATCCCTTAAATGATTCTTTGTATATTGCGTTTTAGTCTAATTGGTTTCAGTCTATTTTAGAAAAAAGTTAAACGCGCTCAATAATGGTGGCAATACCCATGCCACCGCCCACACATAGCGTAATCATAGCGGTCTGTAGGTCGCGTCGTTCTAGCTCATCAAGAACAGTCGTCATGAGCATCGCGCCAGTTGCCCCAAGCGGATGACCCATAGCGATTGCACCACCATTGACATTGACGATATCAAGCGAGATGCCAAAATCATCAGCAGTATTCATCGGCACAGCAGCGAAGGCTTCGTTAATTTCCCAAAGGTCTATATCAGAGGCCTGCATGCCCGCTTTATCAAGGGCTTTTTGGCAAGCTGGCGTTGGACCTGTGAGCATAATGGCAGGCTCTGAGCCAATGACTGAGGCCATTGTGATCTTGGCGCGTGGTTTTAACCCTGCTTTTTGACCAGCCGCCGCGCTGCCAACCAAACAGATAGCTGCCCCATCAACGATGCCTGAAGAGTTACCCGCATGATGCACATGACTCACGGTTTCTATCGTGGTATATCTGTCCAAGATAACGCTATCAAAGCCCATTTTTCCCGGCATGATAAAGGAAGGTTTAAGACCCGCTAAGGTCTCGACATTGGTATTAGATCGGATAGTTTCATCTTTATCTAACAGCATCATGCCATTGATATCGGTAACAGGGACAACCGATTTGTCGTAATAGCCGTTCTCCCAAGCCTGTGCCGCGCGGCGATGCGACTCGGTGGCAAAGGCATCGACATCACTACGACTAAAGCCTTTGAGCGTCGCGATGGTATCCGCGCCCACGCCTTGCGGTACGAAATGCGTGGCTTCATTGACCCGTGGATCCATGTACCAAGCACCACCATCAGATCCCATCGGCACACGGCTCATAGACTCCACACCGCCTGCCACCACCATGTCTTCCATACCTGACATGACTTTGGCCGCCGCTAAATTGATAGATTCTAAACCAGAGGCACAAAAGCGCGACAAGGTAAGACCTGCCACATTTTGTGCCCAACCAGCATCAATCACAGCGATACGGGCAATATCAGAGCCTTGCTCACCCACCGGTGTTACGCAGCCAAGTACCACATCATCTACCAAACTGGTATCCAAGTTGTGGCGCTGTTGCATCTCCTGTAATAAGGTGCGTGTCAGCCAAATTGGTGACGCTTGATACAAGGAGCCGTCCTTTTTTCCTTTGCCCCGAGGCGTGCGGATAGCATCATAAATATAAGCAGTCTCAGTCATAAAAAATCCTTTTTTTATTTTTTAAATAAACAATAGTTATTGTAGTCTTATAATATAAGCATCTATATAAAGCGTGACGCCAGCTCTTTCATAATTTCATTGGTGCCGCCATAGATTTTTTGCACGCGGGCATCGGCATATAAACGGGCGATAGGGTATTCTGTCATATAGCCATAGCCACCAAATAGCTGCACGCATTCGTCGATGACTTCGCACTGTTTTTCGGTAACCCAGTATTTGATTAATGAGGCATGCGGTACTGATAATTTACCCTCAAGCATCGCATCGACTGCCGCATCACACATGGTACTGGCAGCGAGATAATCGGCATAGCATTCCGCCATCTTAAAGCGGGTATTTTGAAACTTCCAAATAGGTTTGCCAAAGGCTTTGCGCCCTTTTACGTAGTCTAGCGTTAAGTTGATAGCAAGCTTCATCGAGCCAACCCCGGATAGCGCAATGATTAAACGCTCACGCGGCAACTCCTGCATCATTTGTATAAAGCCCATACCTTCTACCGTACCCAACAGGTTGGTTTGTGGCACACGTACATTGCTAAAGAACAACTCTGAGGTATCCTGCGACGTCAAACCAATTTTATCGAGATTGCGTCCACGCTCAAACCCTTCTACTTTGTCCGTTTCTACGATGATAAGTGAGACGCCTTGTGCGCCTTTTTCACGGTCTGTTTTGCATGCTAATAAAATCAGATTGGCATGCTGACCATTGGTGATAAAAGTCTTAGAACCATTGATAATGTAGTCATCACCATCTTTTACCGCATAGGTTTTGATGTTTTGTAGGTCGGAGCCAGTACCAGGCTCGGTCATGGCGATAGCGCCGATATATTCGCCCGTTGCCATTTTGGGTAGCCACGCTTGTTTTTGTTCTTCAGTACCGTGGTCTAAAATATAAGGCGCGACAATACCTGAATGCACCATACCGCCAAATCCTGATTGATTGGCCTCTGTCTGAGCGTAGATAAGTGCCGCTTCATGACCGAAATCGCCGCCGCCGCCACCATACTTGCTTGGTATCGCTGCACATAGAAAACCCATGTCGCCCGCCTCTTCCCATGCATCACGATCGATCATGCCGTTTTTGCGCCACTGCTCGTCTTTGGGGTCCCAAGATTGAAACATTTTTAAGGCGCTGTCATACACCATCTGATGCTCTTCGGTCATCCAGTTTGGGGTAAGTTTTTCAATACTCATGATGTCTATCCTTGACAAGGTGGAGTGAATAACAACTATATAGTCAAGTCTATATAAGTCCGCTACATCGTCATCCTCGCTAAGCATACTAATGTATAACTTGCACTCGGTTTCCTTGTATCGAAATCATATTAAACTGACTATAACTAAGCCATTTTTTAAATTATGGTAATTTATATTACCGTTATAAATATACTATAAATTCTTTGTATTTATTAATACATGAGTCTTATACTAGGCTACGAAAAACCACTTCGCAATCAATTAAATAAAAATGGTAATTTATATTACTTATTAATTTAATCACGTTAAATTATGGAACAAATCATTTAACTGGTAGGACGTATCAAATAGCCAATACTTTAAGAAGCGATAAATATGAAAACCTTTAATCAATCAGATAGCCTCACGCAAACTCGATCTCTAGCGCCCCTATCCGATATGCGGCCCGCAACTTTGGATAAAATTGAGCAAGCTGTTCGTAAAGTCTTTGCAGGATTTGACGCTAATGAGGTGACGATGGCGCAAATTGCAAAGTCTGCAAACGTCTCTTTGCAAACGCTCTACAAGTACTTCGGAGATAAGCAAACGCTGTTTTATACCATTATGGATATTGTGCTCGGCAGATTAGCCGCTCGAATTATGGATCATCTGCAAGGGATTGATAGCGTACAAGATCGTCTACGTAAGACACTGTGGGTCTGCTTTGATTTTGTAGACTCGCACCCAGATGCGGTGATGGTGCTGTCTTCGGTCTCGGCCTCGCGTATACGTAATATCGCAATCTATGAAAACAAAGAGTTAATTGGGGCGTTTTTGGCGGTATTAGAAGATGGGCAAAATCGTGGGGTGCTAAATGACACTGTTCCACTGCACATACTTTTCGATGTGTTTATGGGGTTTATCAGTCGACTTGGTTTAATGCATACCATTCGCCAAACAGAAACACCGTTAAATGCAGAGTTTGATGCGCTATTTGTGATTTTATGGCGGGCCATCTCTAAGCCTGAAGCTTAAAATGAATTTTATAAAACTGATATTTAGCAGTGTTTGACTCTTACAAGAAAACATAACGTAAAAAACCCCACGATAAAGTGAGGCTTTTTTATATTTTTTTCGGTCAATGTGATTATTCAATCAATGTAATTAACAGCTCGTGCTGTTTATACGCTCAAAACTTTTTAAATACTGCTAGATTTTGGCAATCCATACTCTGCATGGTCAACCACATGGTTGTTTTGTTCAATAGTCAGTCGATAGCCTTTGATAATGCCGTCGTATGGCAAACTGCCCTCATACTGCTGATAATGTTCGCAGATACTGTCTTGAATCACTGATTTACGTGCAGCATCGTCTAATTTGGCAAAACTGCTAGGCAAGTGTACTTGCGCAAAACGTGAAGCTGCACCACGAGACATCCAGTTATCAGCACTCGTAAATGTGAAATCCACTTCCGCTCGTAAGCTATATCTAGGTAACGTATTAGAGTAATTCGCCAAGTCATATTTAATTTGAGCAACATCTTCTGCGAATGGCTGATACGGTATCTCAAGTACGGCAAACAGTTTTGCCAAAAACTCATCAGCGGTAAAATATTTGTCCATATAGCTACCATCAAGCCCAAGGAATTTGCTCGACAATACATGACGCAGGCGGTCATAGGCTGGAATGGTATGTTTAAGAGGATAGCCCATTTGCTTGACGATATCTTGCGGGCGCAGCTCAAGCGACTCTATTTGATTGATAACATATTGCGCTAGAGAATGGCGTGGGTGATAACGACGGGTATATTTAGATGGGTTAGCAATGTGGCTCATGATATTGAACACCTTAGACTCCTGTAACTCCGACGAAAAAGTATGATATACGCCCAAATAGGCAAAAAATCAGGCACAAATGAGGTTGTCGGAGTACAGGCTCATGCGCTTTACCAGAGTTGTTTTATATCGTGCTGGAAGTTGCAAGGTTTGTCACGCCGCCATTAGACTATTGTCATGGTCGGCAATAACAAAACTGTTAAACCCACGATAGTTCGTTCAACGATGATAGCACATCAGATGACAAAAAATAAATACCGATATTTGTGACCGTTTGTGAATAATTCTTTTTCATTTTGCGCATTCAATCTTAGACGTTTCTATGCATCATCTATTCATGTATTAAAAAAAGGCTTAACATCGAAGCATTAGTGTTGAAGTATTAAAAAATTAACGCTTAACGATTGACATCAACGACTATTCGACCACGAACTTTACCATCCAACAACTCGCTTGCTGTCGGAATGACTTCGCTTAGACCAATCTCTCTGGTAATGGCATCCAATTGCGTCATATCCAAACTTGTGCTCAAACGCTGCCATGCTTCTACACGCTCATCATAAGGTCGTGTCACACTATTGATACCAAGCAAACTAACACCGCGTAAAATAAATGGCGCAACAGTAGCAGGGAAATCCATGCCTTGAGCCAGCCCACAAGTAGCGACCAAACCATCTTCACACGTGCTAGCACAAACGTTGGCCAGCGTATGACTACCAACAGAATCAATTGCGGCAGCCCATCTCTCTTTACCAAGCGCGCGTCCCGGACTACTCAACTCTGCTCGGTCAATGATCGTCGTTGCACCGAGGCTCTTTAAGTATTCCGCTTCTTCTAGACGTCCCGTAGAGGCTGTGACAGAGTAACCTTGGTTTGCTAGAAGTGCGATGGCAAAGCTACCAACGCCGCCATTAGCACCAGTTACCAATACTTCGCCACGCTCTGGTGTGAGTCCATGACGTTCCAACGCAATTATACAAAGCATCGCAGTATATCCTGCTGTACCAATTGCCATCGCCTGACGTTCAGTCATCGACTCAGGGAGCGGGATAAGCCAGTCACCGTTTAATCGCGCCTTTTGTGATAGACCGCCCCAATACTTCTCACCCACACTCCAACCATTTAACAATACCTTGTCACCAGCTTTGTAGCGGGGATGGCTGCTTATTTCGATGGTACCCGCTAAATCAATCCCTGGAACCATGGGAAATGTGCGTACCACAGGGCTACGACCCGTGATGGCCAATCCATCTTTGTAATTGAGTGTGCTATATGCCACACGAACCGTCACATCACCCTCAGGCAATTGCGCGTCCTGTATCTCAGTCAGATTGGACTGATAAACATCGTCATTTTTTTCAATTAATATTGCTTTAAACATAGTAGCTCCTATTTAGACCAATCGTCTATAAATAAGTAAAAAATAATTTAGACCGGTCGTCTAAAAATATAAATAAAAAAATTACTTCTGTATCCCTGCTGCAAATCCTCGGAAAAAGATATCTAATGGACTGACGTCTTGTACCAACTTGGCACGCAAAACCGCACCTTCCCAACCAATCCAAAAGAAAGCAGCAATCTCATCACAGTCACTATTCGAAGGTATTTGTTCCTGTTGTACTGCCAGACGCAAGCAAGCCGCTAAACGCTTTTGCCAATCAACTAATATACCTTCTAGTTCACAGCGAAAACTCTCAGGCAACACGACAATCTCTTGACCCAAGTTGCCTACTAAGCAGCCGCGTCGAAATTCATGCTTGATCATTCCCGACTTAGCATCTTCAACAAAATCACTAATACGCTGCATGGGAGATACTTGCTCATTCAGAAAACAATGATCTAGCTTGCGAGCAAAATACAACGCGTACTGCCGTAATACTTCCTGTCCAAACGCTTCTTTGTTTTTGAAGTAATTGTAGAAGGAACCTTTAGGCACATTGATACGTTTGAGTATGGCATCGATACCAGTGGTCGCAAAGCCTTGCTCTGTCAGCATCTCCATCCCAGATCTTAAAAGAGCTTCACGGGTATCCGTAAACTCTCTCTCAACATTGGGTGGACGCCCTCGACGGGCTTTTGGCTTAGTAATCGTCATGCACAAATATTATGACCGATCGTCTTTAATGTCAATCAATTATTTTAAGTGGTTTATTTCCCATCAGTCGCTTGAGTTTTTTGACTATCCTTGTCATCAGTCTTCACCATGATATGTCGCCTCATCCATCCAAACGATGGGATCTTCGCACAGATGAGTTAAGTGATACCAAATATCACTACTACGAGCGATACGGTGATGACCGTCTGCAAAGTAATCAACGTCCCAGCTATTAGGTAGATTTACCAAGGTTCGTCTAGCTACCGCCACATCCAAGCTTTCATCATCGACTTCTACCATAACTCGTACCATCTGAGTGTTAGAGGTAGGGAACGACAGCTTCATATCAGCCACGTCAGGAATACGGTCAGCCAATACCTCATTTGGATAGATACAAGGCGCAATCAATAGCGCGCGCAAGTTATATTTATGGGCGAAATGATTGGCAAACCAACCACCAAGCGAATGCCCTGCCAACACCACTCGCGGGTACTGTGTCATTTTTTCACGAATCAATGCATCGTAAATCTCAAATATTTCTGCAAAATTGTCTCGATAATTGACCGTTTGACAGTATTTTGGCTCACGCGTGATACAAGTATATTTACTGGTCTCATTGCTTGAATCGAGACCATGAAAAAACAATAAAAACGTATCGTTGTTTTCAATAGGAAACATCATAAGGTTCTCCTTTTTTAATCATTATTTAGGTTTGCTCTTGGTAATTTAGTTTATAAATTAAACTGGTTTTTGGGTGGCAACATGCGCTTGGTACAAGCTCAAAAGCTCCTCACAAGCTTGCACTGAGATATTTTTTGCAAAACCTTCGTTAAACCAAAAGTCATAAACCGCTTGGACAACGGCTTTTACCGCTTTCGCATTTTCTGGCTTTTGTTCTATTAGTTTCATCACAATGTCTTGCGCTTGTATATCCGACTCGCTATAGGGCGCGCTCCAGCCCACGCCATAACGATAGAGCACATCATTGATTGCTAATATAAATATGGCGTTTGATATGCCAAATGACCCGATAATCCTGTCAAGCATTGCACAGCGCTCTTCATAAATACTGACCTCTATCGGCATATCAGCTTGCTCAAACAGACAATCACAACTCACCATGTGCAAGGGTTGACTAAAATCATCCCACAGCAATGGATAAATTCCGCGAATTACGCCTTTTTCCACTACATTAAATTGCCAAATCGCATAATGCGTATTTGGCCCCTTATATGGCACATGTATGAACCACTGCATCATCGCATCACTGTCAGACATGATATGAGTACTACCAATCCGCACGCCCTGATTGGGCAGTACGTTCGTGTATAAACGATCCATGTCATCACTATAGAGGGTCACTTTACGTAAGTTTTCATCACTGACATCGCCTAGCTTTGCTCGTGCTTCAGTTATGTTTCGATAGGGTTTAAATGGCGCTACCCAACTAAGCGTCTCATTAGTATTGTTCACGAAATAAATATCATCTTCATAACTGTCTATAGAAACCGTTTCGAGGTAAAACAATGGCTGTTTTCGTACTCGGCCTTTCTCATCATTTGTTAATGCCGTTATACCAGATAGCTTTGAGCCATCCGACCATTGCATATTGTCTAACCGTTTTTGTTCAAACTGATACGCTAATTTAGTCATCGTTATATCCTTATTATTTTGATTTTGGTTTTTTCGCTGCAGTTTTTCGTTGTTGTTATATTCTGAGTGCCGATTTCAAGCCAGCCGAGCCTATTCGCCATTGTTTAAATGACGTCATTATCTATAAAGTTAAGTAAATTAATCGACTTGGTAAGGTGGTAGTTTTTAATTCTGATAGACTTTTTAGCCACAGTTTTTCGCTGTTGCATTGCTTATATTTTTGCAACGCAAACGAGCATTTTTTCTGTTTAGTTTTTTTTGTTTATTAATAATGATGGTTTGTATAATTTGTACAGACGCAGAAGTTTAGGATTAAACGTAAATAACACTACTAGAAAGACTTCGCTAAGATAGCATTTAAAAACTCAGTTAAGAAGTGAAGCATTGCGCCCCGAGGGTTAACTGGTTTTTATCTCATATCATTTTGCCTGACCTAATAACTATAGTATAAGCTCACATAAAAATAAAGCTGTTTAAAACTTTCTACGACAACTGGTGTCGCTTCTTTTTAAATGAATTGTAGTTTAGTCGTTAGCAAGTATCCCAACGCATTAAGTATAATTAGCGACAGTTTCATATTACTCAAGTATCCTCAATAAACGTCCAATTAACAATCCTTATCAAAAAACACCTTTTAAGATCAACGTGAGTTTGCTATCTTGCCGCGCAACCCTTGTATTCTAATTAAGCCTACCCCACTTTGACCTATCACACGTAGTATTCGCATCTGTATTGGATTTTATGACACATAACCTTGAGGCCAGCTCAAACGCTCGCCGAACTCAGTATTTTCAAGTATTTTTGATGGGCGTTAGTGCCTTTATTATGAACACCACAGAATTTGTCCCGGTGGCGCTGTTGAGCGACATTGCCCAAGACTTCTCTATTACGACGGCAGAGACCGGCTGGATGTTGACACTCTATGCTTGGATTGTCGCAGCGATGTCATTGCCACTAATGCTATTAACCAGTCGATTTGAGCGCAAACGTTTACTCTTGGGTCTTTTTGCCGTATTCATTGCCAGTCATGTGCTGTCCGTATTTGCGTGGAGCTTTAATGTGCTGCTCATTAGCCGAGTTGGGATTGCTTTATCGCATGCGATATTTTGGTCGATCACAGCTGCTATCGCGATACGCGTCGCACCTGAAGGCAAAAAAGCCATGGCGCTTAGCGTACTGGCGACGGGTACGTCGTTAGCAATGGTACTGGGTGTGCCGCTAGGACGCTTAATTGGGCAATGGTTCGGCTGGCGGGCTACATTTGGCGGTATTGGCGTCATCGCCTTAATTGTATTTATTCTACAAGCGAGACTCTTACCAACGCTACCTAGTATGTTTGAAGGGTCTTTTAGAAAGATTCCAGAACTCCTTAAAAACCCTTTATTGGTCTGTCTATACCTGCTTATCTTATTGGTCTTTACAGCGCACTACACAGCTTATTCTTATATAGAACCATTCATGCGCCAAGTCGGTAATATCAGTGAAAACGCTGCGACTTTTGTACTGTTATTATTCGGTGCAGCTGGAATTGTAGGCAGTGTTATTTTCAGTCGGTGGGGTGATCGGTTCAATACCAGATTGATGCTGATATCGACCATACTGATGCTCGTGTCTATGCTTGCACTATTGCTAGCAGTGGCCTCTGTATGGGCGCTCAGCTTTATCGCCTTGCTTTGGGGCACGGCACTCATGCTACTGATTATCTCGATGCAAGCCAAAGTCATCATGGTCGATGTCAATGCGCAAGACATGCTGATGTCGATGTTTTCAGGTATTATTAATTTGGGGATTGGTACGGGTGCACTATTCGGTGGTTATGCCGTGACGCATCTTTCACTATCTAGCGTAGGATACACAGGTGCGGCTATCGCAGTTGTGGCATTACTCTTAATGCTATTTATGATCAAGCGCTTTCCTGAGTTGAGTAAGCGACTTGGCTAGCTAATAAACTGATATTAGATAGTATCCAAAAAACAGCAGACAGTAAGTAACCGTCAGAAAATAACAAGCAGAATGCCAGCCATATAAATGGGCTGGCATTTTCTTTATGTGTGAATACAACGATATAGCCTACAAATCATTTCAAGGATTTCTTAGACACCGATTGAACGAACGTTCAGGTGCGGTTATACTAATTTTATTGGACATAAGTATACTTAGGCTATAAGTGTATTTAATAAAGGACTGATAGGGATTGAGCACAAAAGGATGAGTGTGAAATGGATACTATTCAAAACAAGGAAGTCATTACCTACAATTTAAATTTAGTGACGATATATATTGCGAATTTTCAACTTGTTGGAGATTCGTGATGCCTGATGGAATGACTCAACAAGACAATCCAGATCAAGGAAATCAGGGTAGTACCGCTCCTCTTAAGCTAGGCAGGTTACATTATGCTTGGATCGTTGCTGCGACAGGTTCTATAGCAATGTTCTGCGGACTTGGGTTAGGACGATTCGCATTTGGCATGTTACTGCCATCCATGTCATCTTCTTTAGGATTAAATTATACTCAAAGCGGAATCTTGGGATTCACCAACCTGATAGGATATCTGGTTGCAGTGCTTCTAAGCCCTTTTATTCTACCTCGGTTGGGTACTCGAACGACTGCGACGGCAAGCCTCCTCCTCATTGCTGTCTCTATGTTTGGTATGGCTTTTACCACTAGCTTTCCAATACTTTGCGCACTCTATGTACTGACAGGTATCGGTAGCGGCGGCGTGGTCTTACCGATGATGAGCGTCATGTCGCATTGGTTTTTTCCTTCACACCGCGGGCTTGCTTTAGGACTGGTCATGGCGGGTCCTGGATTTGGTATCATTTTATCGGGCTTTGTCGTACCCAAACTCTTACCTATCTCTACTCTACTGTCTTGGCAGACAGGTTGGCTGATTTTTGCCGTGATTAATATTGCGGTAGCTTGGCTTACTTTCACTTTGATTCGCAATCATCCAGATGATGTCAGCCAAAGCCCTTTTGGGCGCGCACCTATCTTGCCTGTTAAAAATAAGAAGAAGCTAGAACGTAACAATATTAAGCTACTCGTACATTTAGGTGTCATCTTTGCCATTTATGGCGCTACTTATATGGTTTACGTCACCTTTATCGTCACCAGTATGGTTGGCTCGTATCAACTGAGTGAAGCGACTGCTGGTGGTGTTTGGGCATGGATTGGACTGCTTAGCATGTTTTCAGGGATGTTGTTTGGCTGGATTTCTGACCATATTGGTAGACGCCTTGGTCTAGCGTTGGCTTTTTTCTTCCTTGCCATCGCTTATCTGTTGGTCGGACTCACTGATTGGCATTTAGGACTGTATTTATCAATTATCCTGTTTGGCCTAGTGGTTTGGAGTGTGCCTGTCATTATGGCAGCTTCTGCAGGCGATTATTTCGGGCCTGCGGCAGCAGCGAGTGCACTTGCGGCACTGACTTTTGCTTTTTCAGGTGGGCAAGCTCTTGGGCCAGTGGCCGCAGGCTATCTTGCAGAAATCACTGGAGACTTTAGTATCAGTTATATGATATCTGGTATCGCCGCTTTTGTAGCGCTTGGGCTTGCCTTATTATTGCGTCCACAAAAACAAGCTTAATTTCAGTTTCCATAGTATTGATACTGCTAGCTATACTTTGCTATTGCTGGCAGTAGACATCTATATGCTCATCCGACCTAATTATCTTATTGTGGAGTGCTGCTTTGATACTATTTATGATTGGGCAGTTGCTTAGGTTAAACAAGCAATATCGATAGATAAGCCTTATACTTTTCAATAAAAATCAGTTGCTTACAGCATAATTATATAGAAGGGAACAAAATATTATGTGAGCGAGATAGTATGGTTTTTTAATACTTGATACCGCAGCAGCATACTCTAAAAACTTACTCATACAAGGCAATATCCTTGCAGTTTTGCAATCAAAACGATTGCTAGCTTTTTAAAAAGTGGTTACACTCGGTTGACAAACTATTACATTGATGACAAGGAAGTCGCTATGCCTCGTAATACTTCACGTTCTAAAATTAGCCATACCACTCTCAAAAATTTTACTAAAAGCATGCTTGCTATCAGCCTATCTATCGCTGGTATTTCTCACGCAAATGCTTATGACAGTGTCACCTTTTTCGGTGATAGCCTGACCGATGGTGGATATTTTAGTCCCATAACTCAAGATATTTATGGACTTGCAGAATCAGGTCAGTTCACTACCAATCCTGATAATACATGGGCAACATCATTCGCTAAACAACTGGGTACCACTGCCGTTGCTAATACTTTAGGTAGTCCTCAAAATAGCAATAACTATGCTATTGGTGGTGCAAGAGCAGGCGATAACACAGTACAAGTTTTTCCTACTAGTTCAACTAGTGCAATCACTGTTGACGTTGCATCTACCAACAGTCAAGTAAATAGTTATCTCGCCAATAACATAGTAGATTCTAATGGATTATATGTGGTATGGGCAGGGGCAAACGACTTGCTTGCAGCAGCGGACCCTACTAACAATGCCCAAGCTACCATACTTGGAGCAGTAGCTAGCCAAACCAAAACGATTAATGCACTAAAAGATAAAGGCGCCAAATATATTTTAGTACCCAATATTCCTGATATTGGTTTAACTCCAAGAATTATCGCAGCACAGGCAGCTGCCGATGCAGCTGTCAAAAAAGCTATTGAAGATGGTGAAAGTGCTGATGTTATTGCTAACATTCCAAATCAAACTATTCAAGCGCAAAGCACTGGTGCTACTAGTCTATACAATCAATTTATGCTCAGCGGCGTGGCGGGTACTGGGGCTAATATCATACCGCTAGATATGTTTAGCTTAACTCAGGAGATCATTGCGTCGCCTGCTCAGTATGGTTTCACTAATGTCACCGATGAAGCTTGCGGTGACAACAATAGCTCTCTAACTTGTGGACCTGATACTCTTGTAGAAGCAAATGCCAACGAAACCTACTTTTTCGCTGATGGCATACATCCAACAGGCGCTACCCATCAACTGATTGCTGACTATGCAAATGCTGTAGTCACAGCGCCTAGCTTAATCGGTGTACTGCCACATATTGCAACGACAACGGGACTTGCAACCAATGAGCGCTTACAGTCACACGTCAACCAAATTCAAAGCAGTGAGCAAAAACCTGCCCGTACACTATGGGCCATCGGTGAAGTGGCTAATCAAGAAATTGCAGGGTTTGATGGTGATAATAATACTCAAGTATTGCTGGGTGTAGATTTTGCTCATCCTAACTCAGCAAATGCAGTGACAGGCTTGTATGGCAATATCACCCAAAAAGACTTTGAAAACTCAGACGTTGGCACAGGTTTGAGTGATATTGATCTGGGAGAAGTTGGTTTTGGTGTCTATCATAGCAACAAGTTTGGCGGTTTACAGATTAATGGTGCTGCAGGATTTGGCAACATGGATGTCGATGTCACACGTGCTGTCACACTTGGTAGTAACCAACAACAGTTTAAGTCAAATGCTGATGGCAAACGCTTTTATGCCAACTTGCAGGCAGGCTATCCGATGCAAGTGAGCAATATTGCCGTCACGCCTTATATCGGTGCAACAGCGAGCCGCGTAAAAATTGACGGACTCAAAGAAAAAGAGCTGTCTGGCATTGCCATGCAGTTCGATGAGCAGAAATACTCTACGACATATGGCAAGCTTGGTCTTAAGGCTAATCATAGCTTGATGAACAACCTCAACTTATTTGGTGACATTCATTACCAAAAGCAGCTAAGTGACAATCGCGAAGCGGTAACCGCACGTTTGAATACTCTACCAAATATCAGCTTTGAAACGCCTATGGTCGAAACTGATGATGATAACGTTGCTATGACACTTGGCCTATCTAGAAGCTTTGGCCTATTGAATGCCAACGCTGGTGTCACACATTCACAAGGTAATGACGACGACTCAACCAGCCTATTCATTGGACTTAATGGTGCATTCTAAATAAGTCGTTAATACAGAATAATGGTATAGGTGATAGTTAATCGCCTATACCATTCTAAATTCAAAAGTTGCCATAACCTACTACGGTTTTTGTTCTCTAACCTTTCCTCTCGTAAAACCTTTCAACGACAAAACCTACTATCACAAACTCTCTAAAAATCTACTTTACCGCGCAAAGCCTTTGTCTTACCGCGCTGGGTCTTTTTATCTACCCGTTTACGTTTGGCATTTCTGCTTGGTTTGGTGGGCTTTCTGGTTTTATTGACGTAAGTGGCTTTGGTGATAAAGCCTTGCAAACGCTCAAGCGCATCTATTTTATTGCGCTCTTGGGTTCGAAACTGCTGCGCCTTGATAATTAGCACGCCTTCCTTTGTTATTCGGCTATCTTTGCTATTTAGCAATCGCTGCTTGTATTCATCACTCAGACTTGAGTTGTTAATATCAAAACGCAGGTGAATGGCAGAAGATACTTTGTTGACATTCTGCCCACCTGCGCCTTGCGCTCGTATGGCGCTGATCTCTATCTCATTATCGTTGAGGCTAATATTGTTGTTAATGAAAATCATAGTTTGCTTTTATCGAATGTGAATGGATATGGTTTGTGATAAAGCATTATATAGTCAACCCTCTATAAATTAGGTACGGTGTCAGTCTCGCTTAGTATACTGCTTGTAATACTTTCACTTGGCTTTCTAGGGCGTGTCCTCATTTTAAAAATGAGATAAATCGCAGTCAAACAAGGAAAATAGCGCAGATAATATCGAGATATTAGTCAGCTATTTGACGCCATTTGGCAAGATTTAGCCATTTTTAACCCATTTAGATAACTATAGATTGAATTGAGGACACGCCCTAGTATCTGAATTATATTGAACCGACTGCCTATATTTAACTAAATATGGATTGGTCTGCTACTTTGCCAACAGTTGACGACAACGTTCAATCACTGGAGCATCGACCATCTCTCCATCTACTTTAAATACTGCCTGGCCGCTCCGCTCGTACTCCTCGACCACACGCTGTGCAAATAACAAAGTCTCATTTGTTGGTTGCAATGCTTGTTGGACAACTGCCACTTGTTTGGGATGAATACACAGCATTCCTGACATGCCCATTTGTGACCATAGCTGTACTCGGTCATTCAGCCCAACTTCATTATTGAAATCAGGATAAATAGTATCGATGGGCGGCGATAATTGGTGCAATTTTGACGTCAGGATTAGTTGATAGCGGATTTGATTGGCAATGATATCAGCAGCAGGTGTTCCTACTTGTACTTGCAAATCGTTGCACAGATCTAAAAACCCATAACTAAACGCAGCCAAGCCGACTGCTTTTGCTATACTATCGATTTGATACAACCCCATCGCACTCTCAATCAATGCAATCACAGGTAAATTGGTAAGCTGATGTACGCTTTCTATATCATCTACTTGCTCAGCTTTGGCCAATAACACGCCAGCCAAATTAGGCGTTTTCTGACAGAGCACTATGTCTTTAAAGAATTCTTCGCTACCAGCCTTATTAATACGTAGCCAAATCGGCTGATAACCTGCACTGTCGTGATATTGCTGTAATGCTTCGCGTGCGGACGCTTTATCTTCTGGCGCAACAGCATCCTCTAAATCGACAATAACCGCATCTGCACCACTAGCAAATGCTTTCGCTACTCTATCAATGCGAGTCGCTGGCACAAACAGCCATGTTGTATTTTGAGAAATCGTTTTTATTCTATTTTTGATAACTGAATCCATGCTTAACTCCTATATCGTCCAAGTAGCTATTAGCATATTTATTATGCCACTATACAGCTGAACTCATTTAAAATTAGCAGTTTATTCGATAGTGCAAAACCAAATCAAAAAAACCGCATGAAAATTTATCTCATGCGGTTCTTGAATCTCATGCAGTTTTAAACAATTACTTTCTTATCTAACCTATGTCTTATAGATTGTCTAATTAAGCCAGCATACCACCATCGACAACGATAGTCGCGCCTGTCGTATAACTTGAGGCATCAGATACTAGATACAATACGGTACCAGCCATTTCATCAGGCTCAGCCACACGTCCTAGCGGAATCGAGTGTAGCGCCATTTTTAAGACTTTATCGTTAGTAGTCAATGCAGAGGCAAACTTAGTATCCGTCAAACCTGGCAATAGAGCATTAACACGGATATTAAGTGGACCACATTCTTTAGCAAATGCTTTGGTCATGCTGATGACTGCCGCTTTAGTAATTGAGTAGATACCTTGCTTATCGCCTGCTACTAAGCCATTGACCGATGCGGTATTCAAGATGACACCGCCACCCTGCTCTTTCATCATTTTGCCAGCAGCCGTCGACATAAAGAAGTAACCACGGATATTAACTTCAACCGTTTTATCAAAAGCGGCTAAATCTGTATCTAAGATATGGCCATAGTAAGGGTTGGCTGCTGCGTTATTGACCAAGATATCGATTTGACCAAATTCACTTTTGATATGCTCAAAAATTGCGTCAATTTGTTCCATATCTCCTACATGACAAGCAAAAGCACTGGCCTTATGACCGTCAGCTTTGATGCTATCAGCGACTGCTTGGCAAGCATCGATTTTGCGGCTTGAGACAATCACATGTGCGCCTCTTGATGCCAATAAACGAGCAATAGACTCACCAATACCACGGCTAGCACCAGTTACTAGAGCAACCTTACCGGTTAAATCAAATAAATCTTTCATCATTATTCCTTATATTTTTATAAACTTTATATTCTCAAACATTCATTCTTGAACGCTGTCACTATGTTGCTAAACGCAGATAATCGCTGTCATAACTAACAGCGATTATCGAGCACTAATGAACTAAACAAAGAGCGCTCAACGATCACAGTTACGCTAGCATACCACCATCTAAGGTGAAGGCATGACCATTCATAAAGCTGCTTTCATCGCTGGCAAGCCACGCAATCGCACTAGAGATTTCACTGACGTTTCCTAGGCGGCGCAGTGGACTAGCCTTAATCGTTGCTTGCTGCGTACGTTCATCCATCGTTGCCATGGTATTGCGTACCATTGGCGTATCAATGAAGCTTGGGCATACCGCGTTAAAACGGATATTGGCACGAGCATACTCATGGGCAGCAGATTTGGTCAGACCCATAACGCCATGTTTAGCCGCACTGTAGGCTGAAATCATAGGTGCTGAACGCAGACCAGCAATAGATGCGACGTTGATCACATGACCACCGCCATTAGGCAGCATACAATTGACCGCAGCACGCATACAGTGCCACACACCTTTTAAATTCACGGCGATATTACGATCAAAATCATCATCGCTTAGCTCATGCATTGGTGAAGGCTTGTGGTCGATACCAGCGTTATTCACCACAACATCTAGGCCACCAAGCGTTTCTACTGCAAAGTCAAACAACGCACGCACTTCATCACCACTGGTCACGTCTACTTTTTTAAAGACGATACTGTTGCCAGCATCTTGGCCTTGCTTGGCAACCGCTTCACCCATCTCTTCTGCCATATCACCAATGACGACTTTTGCGCCGCGACTGGCTAGCAACAACGCACTTGCTGCACCGATGCCTGATGCACCGCCCGTGATCAAAATTCGTTTGCCAGCTACATCTGATGCAATTCCATTTGTATTCAGTGTCATGATCTATCCCTCTACCTTAAGTACTAGTTTGCCAAAATTTTCACCATTAAAGAGCATCATCAAAGTATCAGGGAACGTCTCGATACCTTCAACGATATGGTCTTTTACTTTCATATCACCTGACTGAATCCAGCCAGCAATCTCTTTCATTGCGATTGGGTATTCTTTGATATTATCGAACACCACGATGCCTTCCATGCGAGCACGATTGACCAATAATGATAAATAGTTCGATGGGCCTTTTACTGCTGTGGTGTTGTTATATTGGCTGATAGCCCCGCAAATAACGATACGCGCATGTAGATTAATCTGGGTAAGCACGTCATTTAAGATATCACCGCCTACGTTGTCAAAGTACACATCGACGCCGTCTGGACAGGTTTTCTTTAGGGCTTTTTTCACATCTTCGTTTTTGTAATCAATCGTCGCATCAAACCCAAGCTCATCGACCAAGAACTTGCATTTCTCAGCACCGCCTGCAATACCAACGACACGGCAACCTTTAATTTTAGCAATTTGACCGACCAAGCTACCAACGGCACCAGCAGCTCCTGATACCACTACCGTCTCGCCTGCTTTTGGCTGACCCGTTTTTAGCAGACCAAAATACCCTGTCATACCCGGCATACCGAGTACGCCTAAGTAGTAAGACAGCGGCGCTAGACTTGGATCAACTTTATGTAGACCTGTGCCATCACTGACCGCATACGACTGTACGCCGTCGTGACCTGCGACATAGTCACCTACTGCAAATTTTTCATGCTTACTTTCAATCACTTCACCCACAGTACCGGCGCGCATAACTTCACCAATTTGTACTGGCGCGATATAAGATTTGGCATCGTTCAACCAACCACGCATCGCCGGATCGATAGAGATGTATTCAACCTTAATCAGCAGCTGACCATCGGTAATCGTCGGTATTTCTGTCTCGGTATAATTCCAAGTTTCAGCGCTTGGCTCGCCTACTGGTCTTGCTTTTAGGCGCCATTGTTTGTTTATCGTTGTCATGTCTCTTTCCTTAGAGTTGTCCTTAGAACCAGTCCGCTTGCATATCAGTGCAAACCGAGTTGGTGTTGGTTAATAATTCGATGTCGCGTTTAACTAATGGTAGTTCCCAATCGATGAAGTATTTGGCCGCTTGTATCTTGCCTTTGTAGAAGTTTTGCTGCTCGACATCTTGCGTCGTACTTAGTAGCTGCTCAGCTTTACTGGCTTGGCGAATCCAAATCCAGCTCAGTACAATTGAGGCAAAAATATTCATTAGTGCTTGAGCATTACCAGTCAATGTCAGCGCTTCTTCTGTCTGCAACACTTTGCCCAAATGCACGAGCACTTCATGCAACTGACCCATATAAGGCATCAGCTTGCCTGCAAGTTGCGCACTCTCAGGCGTAGTGATGCTTTCCAAATCTTGTGTAATTTCACGTTTTAGGATTTGAATGCCTAACCCACCTTTTTGCCATAACTTGCGGAATGACAAATCTAGCGCCTGCACACCATTTGTGCCTTCATGGATAGGATTTAGACGATTGTCACGCCAAAACTGCTCAGCTTGATATTCGCGCGTATAGCCTGCGCCGCCCAATACTTGAATACCCAAATCATTGGCTTTTGGACCATACTCAGATGGCCATGCTTTTAGCACTGGCGTTAGCAAATCTAATAGTTCGGTTAGCTCATTTTTTAGCGTTTCGTCTTCACAGGTATTGATACGGTCAATTAGGTTTGAGCCATATAAGCACAATGAGATGCCGCCTTCAGAGTAAGCTTTTTGTGCCAATAGCATTCGCTTTACATCACCATGCTGAATAATGGCCGTTGCATCGTCTTCAGGCTTATTGTTTGGCGCAATGCGACCTTGTGTACGGTTTTTGGCATAATCTAGCGAATACTGATAGCCACGATAACCAATCATAGAAGCGCCAAAACCGACAGCGATACGTGCCTCATTCATCATTTTGAACATATAACGCAAGCCAAAATGCTCTTCGCCAATTAAATAACCATGACAATCACCTTCATCACCGAAGCTCAATGCCGTAGAAGTTGCACCTCTATAACCAAGCTTATGAATCAGTCCAGTCAGATGTACATCGTTGCGCTCGCCAACAGACAAGTCATCGTTCAAGCGATACTTAGGCACGGCAAATAAAGAGATACCTTTGACGCCGCCTGGACCACCTGGCACTTTGGCCAATACCAAATGCACGATATTGTCAGACAACTCATGATCACCTGCTGAGATATAAATCTTGCTGCCTTTAACGCGGTACGAGCCATCATCCTGTTTTACAGCGATGGTTTTGATATCGGCAAGCGACGAACCTGCATGCGGCTCAGTCAATGCCATGGTGCCGGTGAATTCACCTGTCAGCATACGCGGCATAAAGGCTGCTTTGATATCATCACTAGCAAAATGCGAGATGACGTTGATTGCCGCAGTGGTCAGAAATGGATAGGCAGTCGTTGATGGATTGGCTGCCATAAAGTAGCCTGCCACAGCTGTCATCACTGTCTCAGGTAACTGCATGCCGCCGTCTTCGAAGCTATAACGACCTGCGATAAAGCCAGAATCACGGAACGCATCAAAAGCGACTTTTACATCGTTTATCATGCTGACTTTTTTACCATCGAACTGCGGCTCGTTCTTATCTGCGATATGGTTGTGCGGTAAAAATAAATCTGTCGCAATCTTGTTTGCCGTCTCTAGCACAGCATCAAATGTCTCACGGCTATGTTCTGAGAACTTTGCGTGCTCGGTGAGTGATTCTGTGCCTAGTACATCATACAACTGGAAAGGTAATTCGAAATCGTTTAGGAGGGTATCTGCGGCCATAGTATTCTCATTAACTAATTAAATGTGGTTATCAATTGATATTAGTCTAATTTGATACCTGTCCGTATTGTCATTTATGACATAATTATGGTCAAACAAGACATAAACAGAGTGTCTAACCGGTTAAAATCAGCCAAATAATGGCTATTTTGGTAAGCACAGCAAAGGAAACGAGTGACTTATGCCCTATTTCAAACCTTTTAAAATGATTATTCTTGGCTTCGATGGTGTGCTCGGTAGTGTACTATCTGGCGCATTGGACTTGTTTTCATTCACGGGGGTCAGCTGGCAGCGCTTCTCGAATGAGTCTGTAGAGCCACGATTTAATGTACAGATTGCAAGCTTAGGTGGTGGCGATATCAGGTGTAGCAATCGGTTAATCATGCAAGCCCACTGTGATATTCGAGACGTAACAGAGTGCGATTTATTGCTTGTGCCCACTATTGGCGATTCTATTGATAAGGTATTAAAGCAAAATAGTGAGCTGCTGCCACATTTAGTACGGCTTGCGAATACCAAGGCTGATATAGCAAGCAATTGTAGCGGAGCATTTTTTTTGGCAAAGGCAGGATTGTTAGATCATAAGATAGCCACCACACACTGGGGCTATGCCAATAAATTTAAGGCAGATTTTCCATTAGTGGACCTACAAGAGAATCAGTTTGTGACCCATTCAAGAAGCGAGTCGACAAACCAGTCGGGCAATATATTTTGTGCAGCTGGCGGCAGCGCCTTTTATGATTTAGGGCTATTATTGATTGAGCGCTACTGCGGACGTGAGATCTCTACGCAAGTGGCAAAAACCCAAATTATTGATAGCAAAAGAGGTAGTCAAAACAGCTATACCAATGTGACCCTGCACAAGCCGCATTCCGACCATTTGATTAAACAAGTCCAAGAATATATCGAAGAGAACTTTCAACATTCTTTGCAGGTCAGTAGTTTAGCCGCTATGGTAAATATTACCCCGCGCACTTTAAACAGGCGCTTTCAGTCCTGCGTAGCAATGCGACCGATTGAATATATTCAGGCCGTCAGAATTGAACAAGCCAAACGCTTACTTGAATTAGGCGATGTATCAATAAAATCGCTTGCCGATCAAGTAGGTTATGATGATATCTCTTCATTCACGCGTCTATTTAAACGTGCGACAGAGCTGACACCAAAAGAGTATCAAGATAAGTTTTCGCGGTTGGCTATTTAAAAAGGACAGTGATTAGCGTTTAAGCAGTCTGCCACAAGCCTTCCACTTGGATGGCATCAGCCTTAATGGTTGGGTAGTCGGTAAATACCAACTGATAGCCACCATTTACATCAGGACTCATCTGGCAAGTTACTCCTAGCGGAAAACTGTATTTTTTGCCGATATGACCAAAAGGCATACCACTATATATCGGCAATCCTGTCAATTCATGCAGCTGACGAATGACTGTGGCGACATCATAACGTTTGTCATAGCTGTCCTCGCCCGTACCAGACAATGCTCCAAATACAATCGCTTGCTGATTTTTAAAGACGCCTGCGAGATATAAGTCATATAACATGCGCTCAATACGATACGCCTGCTCGCCGACATCTTCTAAAAACACAATACCGCCATCGATACGCGGTAAATACTCACTACCTGCCATCGCTGATACGACACTTAAGTTACCACCCCAAATCGTACCAGTTAACAGTTTTGGCTCACCCTTTGTCAGTATGGCAGGTAGCTGCTGACTGGTTAACGAAGCATCTTGTATACTGATAGTTAGATTGGGATTGGTCAGCACTTCAACAAACTGCTGACAGCTGACTTTATCAGGCGCAGTTTTGCCAAACTCACTATAGAGCATCGGTGCGGCAAGCGAGCTCATTGACCCTTTTGCCAATAGCGCACATTGGATAGCTGTCACATCACTAAAGCCTGCGAGTATCGTGCCGCGCTCCTTCATAACCCGTCCTAGCGTCGCCCAGTCCACCATAGACAATATACGCATGGCACCGTAACCACCGCGCACACCTAACAGAAGCTTGGGCGTGGCTATTGCTCCAGTGGCAAGATTTTGAAAATCGCTAGCACGCTGTGAGTCCGTTCCCGCAAAGCGTAAATACTGACGATTGGTAATAGCAGGATTCTCTACTTTAAACCCAGCACAAGCCACACGATCTAATGCCAACTGATTACGCTCATCACTACCACCAACGTTAGAGCTAGCAAAAAGTCGCGTCTCAATCGTGGGCGTGATACAACCTGCCTGCGTCAGTGATTCCTGTGACGTTTGTGCTAATGAGCGATTATCCAATAACGAAGTTGGCAGATCATCCTTGGTCAGTTGCGAGTTATTGCCAGACTCGATGTGACTGGCTGCCAGCGCTTGAGAAATACCTTGGCTCGCTAATACCGCTGTGCCTGCACTCACACCGATTCGACGTAGAAACTGCCGACGGTTTAGCCCAGATGTTGTTTCAGTTGCACGACTATTTTTATCATCTGTCCATGCCTGACGCTTAATCCCCATATCTTACTGCTACCTTATTAGACCTCTTGCAAAAGTAGCAGAGGGAATTAAAATAAGAAGAACATTCATCGTTGTCTAGGAACCATGCCAAACAT